>JAYOEU010000021.1:0-10130 GCA_038116915.1 Alphaproteobacteria bacterium | reverse complement strand
AGGAATCGAACCAGGGCTCAACTCTTTCCCTTCTGCTTTTCAGCCTTTTCCTTCTCACCCTTGGCCGCCTCGCGCGCCGCGCGTACGCATTCGTCCTTCTTCTTGGGATCGGAAATCTTGGCGCATTCGCTTGCGGCGCGGCCCGCGGCATCGTCCTTGCCCGCCGCCTCAACCCGGAACGGCAGCGTCAGTGCAATGATCGTCAGAAACAGGAAGCCGAATACAATCCCGGCGAGGCGTCGTGTGTTAGTCATAGCCGAACATCCATGTTGTGTTGGTGCCGGCGATATTGTGCACCGAATGCGGCACCTGTTTGGGAATATAGACCAGATCTCCCGGTCCGGCTTCGATGATCTCGCCGGCGAGAATCAGCCGGAGTTTACCCTCGATTACGGTCAGCAACTCATTGGTGGCGTGCGTGAAGTCGTTCCACTGCTGGCCGGGCCGGTCAGTCATCGAATGACAGGAATACCCCTCGGACCGCCAATGGGCGGTCACCGCGTCGGGGTCGACCGGTGAGGCGTAAAATCCCGTTTGCAGGGTCTGCACTGCGTGCTCTCCCGGATGTCTTGCCGCGCGATGCTGGTTAGAACGCCTTGGCGGTTCCTGACCGGAACTTGTTGGAGGGAACGAATCCAGTGCGCGCCGGCTCGCGCGGCTCGTTGACCCAGAGCACACGGTCCGGATGCATGCCGGCGCCGAAGTTCGCCGATACCGCCGACCGGCGCATCCGGTTCAACAACCGCGTATCCGCGATACCGATCGAGGGATGTGAGCCGCCGTTATTCGCGACCACCTTTTCCCATGCAGCCTTGCGGGCGGCCAGGGTGGCCGGATCCGAAAGGGCCGTGCAGTTCAGTTCGTTCACATTCAGGTCGGCGATGATCTCGTCGCCGTCCTCGACAAAGGCGATCGGTCCGCCCAGCGCCGCCTCGGGGCCGACATGGCCGATCACCAGACCAACGGAACCGCCGGAGAACCGGGCGTCGGTCATGAGGCCGACAATGATGCCCTTTTGCCGGCAGAGGGTGGTGATCCGAGAGGTCGAGTCGAGCATTTCCGGCATGCCGGGGGCCCCGCTCGGCCCCTCGTAGCGGACGATGATCATGTCGTGATTCTCGAACACGCCCGGTCTGTTTTCCAGCGTGTGCAGCAGATCCGCCTCGCTGTCGAAGACGCGGGCCTTGCCGACGAAGACATTGTTTTCAAGTCCGCCCTCGACGCCGGCCAGCTTGAGGACGGCGCTGAATTCGGGCGAAAGATTGCCGCCCAGAACCCGAAGGCCGCCAGTCGGCTTGTACGGCTTTTCGACGCTGTAAATCACCGTGCCGTCCGGTGCCGGCGGATTGAGGCGCGCCACCTGCTGAGCCAGGGTCTCGCCGGTGCAGGTGAGCGTGTCGCCGTTCAGCAGGCCCGCATCCAGCAGTTCCTTGACGATCACCTGCATGCCGCCCTTCTCGTCGATATCGACCATCGAGTAGGCGCCGAAGGGCCGGGCATCGACCAGAACCGGTACCACATGCTGGGAGAGATGGTTGAACTCCTCCGGCGACATAATGTCCTTGGCGAAATCGCCGAAGCCGGCGGCGCGGGCGATCTCGGGGCCGTGCAGCATGACGTTGGTCGATCCTCCGACCGCCATGGCGACGATCATTGCGTTGCGGATCGAGTCCCGGTTGACGATCTTACGCGGGGTGATGTCGGCCGCGATCATCGCGTTCAGGTGTCCGACCAGCTCGTCCGGGAACTGTTCGGTCCGGCGCGGATCGTCCGATGGTGGCGAGACCATGTGCAGAGGCTCGAGGCCGACCACCGCGATGAAGGTCTGCATGGTGTTGTAGGTGAACATGCCTCCGCAGCTGCCGTAGGCCGGGCAGGCCTCGCAGGCGATGCGCTTTTTCAGTTCCTCATCATCGCTTCCGGCGACCTGGAAGCCGGAGATGATGTCGATCCGCTCCTTTGTCACCGAATCCGTGCCGGGCCGGATCGGCCCGTCCGACATGATGATCGCCGGACGGTCATGCTCCAGGATCGCCGCAAGGGTGCCGACCGGCGGCTTGTCGCAGGCGACCACCGCGATGGTTCCCTCGAGGCCGCTGGCGCTCAGATGCTCGCAGATCGCATCATGGGTGACCTCGCGACCGATCAGTGAATAGCGCATCTCCTTGGTGCCGTTGCGCATCCCGTCGGAGGTGGCGACCGTGTATTCGGGCTGGACCAGCCGCATCGCCATCTGCCCCTTCTCGCGCCCGATCCGCTTGCGCAAGGTGTCGTGGATTACCTCGACTTTGCGCTGGACCCCCAGATAGCACTGGGAGTCGCCCTTGTTGCCGACCACGCCGACGGACGGCTCGTGGATGAGCTCGATATCCGTTCCAAGCTCCCGCGCGATGCCCACGGTCTGGGCGTTGCGGCCGGGATTGTTGTCGAAAAGAACGGTTCTTGAATTGCGCACCACTCGGTCTCCGGATGTTTGGGTCAAGGTCGCTGATTGCGGGGCATTATCTGCACCACAAACAGCGCCAGTGCAATATCGGCGCGCCGCCGGGGGAACGCGTGATTACGCGGCGTTCTCGCGGCGGGGGAGCTTCCAGTTGGGCCGGATGAAATGACAGGTATAGCCATGCGGAATCCGTTCCAGATAGTCCTGATGCTCCGGCTCGGCCTGCCAGAAGTCACCCGCCGCCTTGACCTCGGTCACCACCTTGCCAGGCCAGAGGCCGCTGGCATTGACGTCCGCGATCGTGCGCTCCGCCTCGGCTTTTTGCGCTTCATCGACGTAGTAGATCCCCGAGCGGTAGGACATGCCCATGTCGTTGCCCTGGCGGTTTAGTGTCGACGGGTCATGGATTTGGAAGAAAAATTCCAGGAGATCGCGAAAGCTGATCCGGTCCGGCTCGAAGATGATCTCGATCCCCTCGGCATGGGTCCCGTGATTGCGGTAGGTCGCGTTCGGAACATCGCCGCCGGTATAGCCGACGCGGGTCGAGATCACGCCCGGCAGTTTGCGGATCAGATCCTGCATTCCCCAGAAACAGCCACCGGCCAGAACCGCGCGTTCGGTTTTATCGCTCATGAGCTGACTCCCTGTTCTTCGTCGTTGGTCCCTGCCACCTCTGAATGGCCAAGTGGGACAAAAGGCTGAGACCTTTCTAGCTCAATTCGAGCCGCTGGCCCATCACAAGACAGTCTAGGCAGATAAAATTTCTCATCTCTGGACCTTCGGTGAAACCATAGCATGGAGCCACCGTACCGGTGAAAACAGGAGCTTGGGGTTGCGGCGGTCAAGCTTCCGCTTTCGCTGGAGTGACCGCAATCAATACCAATTTAATCCATTTTCCGATTGATTTTTTGTGCCGGGCGGCTATGTAAACTGTACGAAATTGGTGCGGTATGGATATCCCATGCTTCGATTGAACCGAATGACCGACTATGCGGTGGTGGTGCTTGGCCAGATGGCGCGGCAACCGGGACTTGTGCAGACGGCGGCGCATATCGCCGAAGGCACGGCAATTCCGTTGCCGACGGCATCCAAGCTGTTGAAGCAGATGGCGGGATCGACGCTGATCACCTCGCATCGCGGCGCCAATGGGGGCTATTCCCTGGACCGGCCGGCCGAGGACGTCAAGGTGTCTGAAATCGTCGAGGCGTTGGATGGTCCGATCGCGCTCACCGCCTGTGTGGATGGCGCCGAAGACCATTGCGTCGTCGAGTCACTTTGCCCGATGCGCGGCAACTGGAACCGGGTGAACAACGCCATCCGCGAAGCGCTGGAAAGCGTCAGCCTGGCGGAGTTGATCGACCCGACCGATATGTTCCCGCTCCTGGACGCGCAGACCGTGGCGTCGGCGCCGGACAAGCGGCACTGATCGGGCGGCACTTTTAACGCGAGAGCAACGGAAACGGATTTGCCATGTCGGCAACGGCGGAAACGGTTGATCAGGTCAAGGATCTCACGGCGGACAAGTACAAGTACGGCTTTTCCACGGAGATCGAGATGGACATGGCCCCGAAGGGGCTGAGCGAGGACATCGTTCGCTTCATCTCGGCCAAGAAGAATGAGCCCGAATGGATGCTGGAGTGGCGGCTCAAGGCCTACCGGTATTGGCAGACGATGACGCCCCCGAATTGGGCGAAGGTAAATTTTCCCGAGATCGACTATCAGGACATTTACTACTACGCCGCGCCGAAGAAGGCGGGTGATGGCCCGAAAAGCTTGGACGAGGTCGATCCCGAACTCCTGAAGACATACGAGAAACTCGGCATTCCGCTGAAAGAGCAGGAATTGCTGGCCGGCGTGGTCGCGGTCGATGCGGTTTTCGATTCAGTTTCCGTCGCGACCACTTACAAGGCCAAGCTGACCGAGATGGGGGTGATTTTCTGCTCGATTTCCGAGGCGGTGCGGGAATATCCGGACCTGGTGAGGAAGTATCTCGGCTCCGTCGTGCCCTATTCCGACAACTACTTCGCCACCCTCAATTGCGCGGTATTCACCGACGGCTCGTTCGTCTATGTGCCCAAGGGCCTGCGCTGTCCGATGGAGCTGTCGACCTATTTCCGGATCAATGCCGAGAATACCGGCCAATTCGAACGCACGCTGATCATCGCCGACGAGGGCGCCTATGTAAGCTATCTCGAAGGTTGCACGGCACCGCAACGCGACAAGAACCAATTGCATGCGGCGGTCGTCGAACTGGTGACCTTGGACAACGCCGAGATCAAGTACTCCACCGTGCAGAACTGGTTTCCCGGCGACGAGAACGGCAAGGGCGGGATTTACAACTTCGTGACCAAGCGCGGCACCTGCCGCGGCGCGAATTCCAAGATCTCCTGGACCCAGGTCGAGACCGGCTCGGCGGTCACCTGGAAATACCCGAGCTGCATCCTGCAAGGCGACAACTCGGTCGGAGAGTTCTATTCGGTGGCGATCACCAATAACGCTCAGCAGGCCGATACCGGCACCAAGATGATCCATTTGGGCAAGAACACCCGCTCGACGATCATTTCCAAGGGGATCAGCGCCGGCAAGGCCGACAACACCTATCGCGGCCTGGTCAAGGTGATGCCCAAGGCCGACGGCGCGCGCAACTTCACGCAGTGTGACAGCCTGCTGATCGGCGACAAATGCGGCGCCCACACCGTGCCCTATATCGAATCCCGCAATCCCAGCGCCCGGGTCGAGCATGAGGCGACAACCTCGAAGATCAGCGACGATCAGCTCTTCTATTGCATGCAACGAGGCCTGTCGGCGGAGGATGCGGTCGGCGTGATCGTCAACGGCTTCTGCAAGGAAGTGATGAAGAACCTGCCGATGGAATTCGCCGTCGAGGCCCAGAAACTTATTGGCATCAGTTTGGAAGGCAGCGTCGGTTGACCCGTTTCCCACGGGGTGGCGGATGCCGTTCAGGACCGGAGAAGTGTTGGATATGTCGTTACTGAAGATCGAGAATTTACACGCCGAAGTGGGCGGCAAGGAGATCCTGAAGGGGATCGACCTCGAGATCGGCGCGGGTGAGATTCACGCCATCATGGGGCCGAACGGGTCGGGCAAGAGCACCTTGTCCTACGTGCTCGCGGGCCGGGACGGCTATGAGGTCACCGAGGGATCGGTCACATTTCAAGGCAGGAACCTGCTTGAGCTGGAAGCCGACGAGCGCGCCAATGAAGGCATTTTCCTCGCCTTTCAGTATCCGGTCGAGATCCCCGGTGTCGCCGGCATGACCTTCCTGCGCGAATCCTACAACGCCAAGCTGCGTTATCGGGGCGAGCCCGAGGCCGATGCGATGCGGTTCCTCAAGATGGTCCGGGCCAAGGCCAAGACCCTCAACATGAATGACGACATGCTGAAGCGCCCGGTCAATGTCGGCTTTTCCGGCGGCGAGAAGAAGCGCAATGAAATTCTCCAGATGGCGGTTCTGGAGCCGTCGCTGGCGATCCTGGACGAAACCGATTCAGGGCTTGATATCGACGCGCTCAAGCTGGTGTCCGAAGGTGTGAACGCGCTTCGCTCCGAGGGGCGGAGCATGCTGATCATCACCCATTATCAGCGCCTGCTGAACCATATCCAGCCGGACTATGTCCACGTTCTGGCGCATGGCCGGATACAGCGATCCGGCGGCAAGGAACTGGCGCTAGAGCTTGAAGCGAACGGTTATGCCGATTTCGCCGAAGAGGCCGCGTGATGCCCGACGGTCTCGCCAAAACGCCGCCCTTCGCGGACCTCGCCACCGCCGCGCGCAAGCGGGCCGGCCACGCTTGGCTGGCCGACTTCAATGCGCGGGCCGGCGCGCGTTATGCAGAGGCAGGCTGGCCGCATGCGCGAACCGAGTCCTGGAAATATACCAATCTGAACGCGCTTGCGGCGGGCACGTTCGCCCTCGCCGCCGCGGAGAAAGCTTCGGTGCCCGAGGACCGGGTTCCGAATATCGAGGGGCTCCGGATCGTGCTGGTAAACGGGATGCTGGCGCCGGATCTGTCCGACCTCGACCGGCTTCCGGACGGGGTTTCTCTGACCCGCCTATCGAATGCCGGTATGAATGAGCGCGAGATGTTGGAAAGACTCCTGGCGGAGCATACTTCCACCGACGGCTTGCCGCTCGCGGCGCTGAATGCTGCGACCTTGTCGGACGTGGTTGTTCTCGATATCGCCGCCGGCGCTGCGCTTGAGGCCCCGCTGCACATCATCTCGCTCGGCGCAACCGAGAAAGCCGCCTTCGCGCCTCGGTTGCTGATCAGGGCTGGGGCGGACAGCTACGCTGATGTGGTCGAGAGTCACGTTTCGGCCGGTGCCGAGGTGTATTTTTCCAACCTTGTGACCCAGGTTTCGGTGGCGAGGGGCGCGCAGCTCGGACATTACCGACTGCAGAACGAGGCCGGCGGCGCGTTTCACATCGCGCTGACCAGCGCCGAGGTTGCTGAGGGCGCGGTGTACGATAATTTCGTCCTCTCGCTCGGGGCGCGGCTCGCCCGCAACGAGATTCGCGGAGAGATCACCGGTGCGCGCGTAGAATACCGCATCAACGGGGCCTATATGGCATCTGGCTCCCAGCATCTCGACAACACCACTTTCATCGACCACGCCGCCGCAGGCAGCCGCAGCCGGGAAGTGTACAAGGGCGTGCTGGCAGGCTCGTCGCGCGGCGTCTTTCAAGGCAAGATCCTGGTGCGGCCGGACGCCCAGCAGACCGACGGCTATCAGATGAACCGGGCGATGCTGATGTCCGACCGGGCGGAAATCGACTCCAAGCCGGAACTGGAGATCTATGCCGACGACGTCAGATGCAGCCACGGCGCCACGGTGGGCGAGCTGGAAGCCGATCACCTGTTCTACTTGCAGGCCCGAGGCATCGACCGGGACACCGCCCGGCGCCTGCTGGTGTCCGCCTATATCGATGAGGCGATCGACGAAATTCAAGCCGAGCCGGTGCGCGAGGCAATGAAACGGCTGGCGAGCGGTTGGCTCGCCCGCAACCTGTCCGGAGACGCGGCATGAACGATATGTCGACCCCCGCCTATGATGTCGAGGCAATCCGCGCCGACTTTCCGATCCTTTCGGAACTGGTGCGCGGCAAGCGGTTGGTTTATCTCGACTCCGCCGGCTCGGCCCAGAAGCCGCGGCAGGTGATCGAGGCGGTTCAGCGGGTCTACGGAACCGAATATTCCAACGTGCATCGGGGTCTGCACTATATGTCCGAGCAGACCTCGGCGCGCTATGAGGAGGCCCGCGAGAAGTTGCGCGCCTTCATCAATGCCGCCCACGAACACGAGGTGATCTTCACCAAGGGCACGACGGAATCGATCAACCTCGTCGCCTCGGCTTACGGCAACGCCAATCTCGGTCCCGGAGACGAGATCCTGGTCACCCATGCCGAACATCATTCGAACATCGTGCCCTGGCAGCTTCTGCGCGACCGTAGTGGCGCGACGCTGAAGGTGGTGCCGGTGGATGACGACGGTTCCATCAAGCTTGCCGATTTCGAGACGATGATCACCGAGCGGACCAAGATCGTCGCCGTCTGCCATGTTTCCAACGTGTTGGGCACGGTTCTGCCGATCAAGGATATTGCCCGGATCACCCATGAACGCGGCGGCGTGATCGTCGTCGATGGCGCCCAGGGCGTGGTTCACATGCCGGTCGACGTCCGGGCCCTGGATGTCGATTTCTACGCCTTTTCCGGTCACAAGCTTTATGGCCCGTCCGGGATCGGCGTGCTGTATGGCAAGGAAGCGCTGCTTGAGGCGATGCCGCCCTATCAGGGTGGCGGCGGCATGATCAATACCGTCACCTTCGAGAAGACCACCTGGGCGGACCTTCCGGACAAGTTCGAGGCCGGGACGCCGCCGATCGCCCAGGCGATCGGCCTTGGTGCCGCCGTCGACTATCTGAACGGTATCGGCATGGCCGCGATCGCTGAGCACGAGCGCGGGTTGCTGAACCATGCCACGCAGCGGCTCTCGGCGGTTGAGGGTCTGAATTTCGTCGGCACGGCGGCGGGCAAGGCGAGCGTGGTGTCCTTCACCATGGATTACGCCCATCCGCACGACATCTCGACGATCATCGATCAAAACGGTGTCGCGGTGCGGGCCGGCCATCACTGCGCCCAACCGTTGATGGATCGTTTCGATCTTCCGTCCACCGCCCGGGCCAGCCTGGGTCTTTACAACACGCGGGAGGATATCGATATCCTTGCCGACAGCCTCGAGAAGGTCAGGGAGATTTTCCGATGAGCGCGTATGAGCATGGCGCCAATCCCTATGGCTCTTTCATGATGGGGCCCGCGGTGCCCGAGGGCACCACGGCGCGGGCAGGCGCCAAACTGGCCGAGGGCGTTCCGCATGCCGGCGACGAGGCGATTGTCGAGGCGCTGCGCACGGTTCACGATCCCGAAATTCCGGTGAACATCTACGATCTCGGCCTGATCTACGAGACCGAACGGCTGAGCGATGGCGACGTGAGGGTATTGATGACCCTGACCGCGCCGGCCTGTCCGGTGGCGGGCGAAATGCCCTATGACGTCGCGGCCGCGGTTTCCGGCGTCGAGGGGGTCGGAGAGGTCGAAGTGGTCCTGACCTGGGAGCCGGCCTGGACCCCGGACAAGATGAGTGAGGACGCCAAGCTGATCCTCAATATGTACTAGAAGCGCTTGATTGTGCTTTAATCGTCCCCAGGTTTGGGACGAGACCAACGACGGATACCCGACAATGTTTCAGTTCGAACCAGGCAAAGCCCCGATCACCCTGACCGACGCCGCCGTCGAGCGCGTCAAGGCATTGATGGACCGCAAGGGCGATGAGGAGAAAGTCCTCGGCCTGCGTGTCGGCGTGAAGAGCAAGGGCTGCTCGGGCCTCAGCTATTTCGTCGAATACGCTACCGAGCAGAAGAAGTTCGAGGATAAGGTCGAGGAAAAGGGCGTCACCCTGTTCATTGATCCGACCGCGATCATGTTCATCCTCGGCTCCGAGATGGACTATCAGGAAGACAAGATGTTCTCCGGTTTCGTCTTCAACAACCCGAACGAAACCGGCCGCTGCGGCTGCGGCGAAAGCTTCTCGGTGGCTTGAGACGGGTTTGTCGGTACATGATCGAGCGTCGAAAAGTAAAAAAAGCTAATTTCCCAACGGGAAATACCGCGATTTCGGGGACGAGTGTCGCGCGGGACTTTTCCGAGGAAGTTGACGATTTGATCGCTTTGGCCGAGGACTATTTGAAGAAAAGTGAGTTGGCGAAAGAAGGCTCGGAACGTGAACTCTACGAAAGGCTCGCCAGTGAAACTATGGACCGAGCCGACAGGATGTTGAAAAAGATGCGGGCCTACCTTTAATTGAGCGCCGGATCTGCCGGAGATTCATTCCGTGACAATCGATCAGGATGGTGGCAACGAAAGCTCTACGGGTCCGGGAACACATCGCAGCCGGGCTGAATTGCGAAGACGGCTGGATGGGATACGAGAAGCAAACAATAGCTACTTACGGGAGATGTCTGCTAGCGAGCATGGTCAATTCCGTGCGAACTGGGATCGGTCTTTTATTTCTTGGGCGGTTGTTCTTTTGTACGTTCTGGGCGTCGCTGGAATATTAATATTTCTCGCAGATCGGTATCCGGTTCTCGATTGCGGCACGGACGGCTCATG
>JAYOEU010000020.1:0-37946 GCA_038116915.1 Alphaproteobacteria bacterium | reverse complement strand
ACGCAGCGCACGCCGAAGCTTGCATAGGCCTCGGTATAGGTCACCGGCACATTGATGCCGTAGCCCGAGGCCGGCGAGGTGCCGGTGAAATCGAGATCGATGCCGGAGTCCGAGATGGTCATCTCGCAGACCAGATCGATCGGCTTCTCATAGCCGTCGATCCGCATGGCGTTCTTGTATTTGCCATGGGGCAGGGCGCGCACCTCGGCCAGCATCCCCTCGCGCGAGGACTCGATGATGTGGCGGCCCAACTCGTCGAGATTCTGGAGATTGAACTCGCGCATCATCGCAACCAGGCGCTCGCCGCCGACATCGTTGCACGAGGCGAGCGAGTAGAGATCACCCTCGACCTCGACCGGATTGCGGACATTGGCGCGCACGATCGCGAGCACCGCCTCGGAGAACGCGCCGCGCTTGGCGAGCGGCATGATCGGGATGCAGAGGCCCTCCTCGTAGACCTGGCGCCCGTCCGGCCCGAAGCCGCGACCGCCGACATCGACAACATGGCTGGTGCAGGCGAACAGCCCGACGACGCGCCCGTCGAGGAATGTCGGAGTGACCACCGTGAAGTCGTTCAGATGGCCGGTCCCCTTCCAGGGATCATTGGTGACGTAGACATCACCTTCCTCCATGACCTCCAACGGATAGACGTCGAGAAAGAAGCCGACCGAGGCCGCCATCGCGTTCACATGGCCGGGCGTACCGGTCACCGCCTGGGCCAGCATCCGGCCCTGGGGATCGAACACCCCGGCGGAAATGTCGCCGGCCTCGCGCGCCGAGGTTGAAAAGGCGGTGCGGACCAGGACCTGAGCCTGTTCCTCGACCACCGAGAGCAGCCGGTTCCACTGGATCTGCATGCGGATCTGGTCGATGGCGCTGGCGTTTCGCATGGCTGGAGCTCCCCTGTCAGGATACGCGGCTGAGCACGATGTGGCCGAGTTCGTTCACGCCGGCGGAAAACCCGCGCGGCACGATGGTCGTCGTCTGGTCCTCGGTCAGCGCCGCCGGACCGGCGATTGTGGCGCCGAGGCCGATATCGGCGCGGCGATAGACCGTGGCTTCGGCGAAGTCGGAGGTCACCGGATCGAAAACCGAGCGCTTTCCGGTGGGCTTGGGCGCGGCGGATCCGGTGGCGGAGACGCCGCCGAGGTCGGCGGGTTTCGGCGCGGTGACAGAGAGGGTCCAGCTCAGGATTTCGGGCTGCTGTCCCGGCACCGAGCGGCCGTAGAGGCGCCGGTACTCGGCCTCGAAAGCCTCATGCAGAGTTGCCGCGTCGCCCTTGGTCAACGGGCGGACCGGCAGGGACACCACGATCTCATGACCCTGGCCGTGATAGCGCATATAGGCGAGCCGCACCTCTTCGAGCCCTTCGGGCCCGGCGCCGGCGGTGACGATCTCGCGCGCCTCCGCCGCCATCTCGTCGATCAGGGCGTTGGCGACACCGGCATCGAAAGCGGCAAGGTTCATGTAACGGCTGCGCACCACTTCATAGGAAATCGGCGCGCGCAGGAAACCGATGGCCGACCCGACACCGGCGCCGGCCGGGATAATGACCGTGCCGATATCCAGCTTTTCCGCCAGCCGTGCGGCATGCAGCGGGGCCGCGCCGCCGAAGGCGATCATCGCCCGGGCGGAGATTTCCTTGCCCCATTCGATGGCGTGGACCCGGGCCGCGTTGGCCATGTTCTCGCCGACGATCTCGGAGACCCCGAAGGCGGCGAGCGGTCCGGTGAGGCCGAGCGGCTGGCCGATCACCCGGTCGAGCGACGCGCCGGCCTTCTCGGGTGCCATGGTGACGGACCCGCCGGCGAAACCAACCGGGTCGATCCGGCCCAGCACCACGTCGGCATCGGTGACCGTCGGCTCCGTGCCTCCCTGGTCATAGCAGGCCGGACCGGGCATGGCGCCGGCGCTGTGCGGGCCGACGGTGATCCGGCGCATGGCGTCGACGGCCGCGATGGAGCCGCCGCCGGCGCCGATCTCGACCATTTCGATCGCCGGAATGCGCACCGGAAGGCCGCTGCCCTTCAGGTTGCGGTAGACCCGGGCGACCTCGAAGGTGCGGGTCATCTGCGGGGCGTGGTTGTCGATCAGACAGATCTTCGCCGTGGTGCCGCCCATGTCGAAGGAGACGACGTTGTCGATGCCGCATTCCCGCGCGATCTCGGTCGCCAGGATCGCCCCGCCCGCCGGTCCGGACTCAACCAGGCGGATCGGAAAGCGGATCGCGGTCTCCAGCGTGGTCAGACCGCCGCCCGATGTCATCAGCAGGAACGGGCAGGCGAAGCCGCGGGGGCGCAGATCGCTGTCGAGCTGTCTCAAATAGCGCGACATCCTCGGCTGCACATAGGCGTTGGCGCAGGCTGTCGACTGGCGCTCATACTCGCGGATTTCCGGGCAAACCTCGCTCGAGAGTGTGATCGACAGGTCGGGCCGCGCCGCCGCCAGGATTTCGCCGACCCGCCGCTCATGGGCGGGATTGGCATAGGAGTGAATGAGGCCGACGGCGACCGCCTCGATGCCATGCTCCTCCAGATGCGGCAGCAATGCCTCGACCGAGGCGTCGCTGAGCGGGATCAGCGCCTCGCCTCTGACGTTCAGCCGCTCGGTCACCGGCCACCTGAGATAGCGGGGCACCAGCGGATCGGGACGGTCGATGTTGATGTCGTACTGCTCGAACCGGTTCTCCAACGCCATCTCGACGGAATCGCGCAGGCCCTCGGTGGTGATCAGCGCGGTCTTGGCGCCCTTGCGCTCGATCAGCGCGTTGGTGGCGAGCGTGGTGCCGTGGATCAGCAGGCCGATATCCTTGGGCGCGATCCCGGCCTCGGCGACGGCCTTCTCGACACCCGAGATCACGCCGCGTTCCGGCGCGTCCGGCGTGGTCAGCACCTTGGAGGTGTACTGGCGTTCTCCAACCTCCAACGCGACATCGGTAAAGGTTCCGCCAACATCGACGGCAAGACGGGCGGCGGGTTGCGGATTGGCCATGGGCTCGGAAGGCTCCTGGGGGCGAAAAGAGGAAGAAGTCTTAGTCCGCCGGGAGAGTAAGCGTCAATGGCGGGCCGGCCCGAGGGTCTTTGATAAATTCCTCAATCCCTTCCCGTCGCCCTGGCGCACGGCAGGGCCCGGCCTCGATAGGCTCCACCAATCGTTCACCGTCGCCCTGGCGCACGGCAGGGCCCGGCCTCGATCGGCTCAACCAATCCCTTCCCGTCGCCCTGGCGCACGGCGGGGCCTTGTAGCGATCGGCCCAACCAATCGTTCACCGTCGCCCTGGCGCACGGCGGGGCCTTGTAGCGATCTCGCCGCCCGGCGGGTTCCGGCACTGGCGCCGTGGAGGCGGATGGTTCTGGTCCAAGGCCCTGCCTTGCGCCAGGGCGACGTTTGAAAGAAGGGATTGGCGGATAACGCTGTAACGCCACCCTCCGCCGTCGCGCTGCCTTTCGCCAGGGCGACGGCAGGGGGCGGTGAACGGAGAGTCCCTCAAAACTCCCGCAGGACCCGGCCGTAGCCCTCGAACCGGTCCTTGATGCCGACCGCCCTCAGGCCGTGCCAGTAGCTGACGGAGTTGATGGCGATCACCGGTTTGCCGCGCTTTTGCTCCTCGGCCTCGGCCTGGCGCATGAAATGCAGGTTGGTGCCGAACTGGACCAGGGCATCGACGTCGGGGCCGTCGATTTCGTCCAGGGCCTTGGAAAGCGCCTCCGGCGGCGTCTCGGCGATGGCGACCGGGCTCGGACACTTGAGGCCGATGAAGTTCACCACTTGATAGTTCAGGTCCGCGAAGAATTGGCTGATATGGCGGTCGGCGACCGGCATGTAGGGCGAGAGAATGGCGATCCGTTTTGCGCCCAGCTTCTCAAGCGCGGCGGCCACCGCGAAGGAGCCGCCGGTCACCGGAACGCCGGTGCGTTCCTCCAGCATCCGCCGCCGCTTCAGCGAGGCCTCATACCCGTCCCAGACGATCAGCGAGGACATGCCGACGATCAGCAGGCCCGGTCCCGCGGTCATCACCCGGTCGACCGCGGCGACCAGATCCGCTTCGCTCAGCCGGACCATCTTGTCAAAATCGTCGTCCGACTTGATCGCCATGTTCGGAATGCCGATCCGGGCGACATGGGTGGTGATCCCCTCGGTGCGCAGATCGTCGAAATCCGGCTGAACGATGGTGTTGGTGGAGGGCACCACGGTGCCGATCTTCAGTTTCCAGCCGCGTTGATCCGGCATGTCGATCCTCCGGGCCGATCTCGGCCTTGGCTTTAGAGCCGGTTGACGCGGTCCGGCTGCTTTTTCAGAACTTCCTCGCAGAACCGGCGGGCCTCGGCCTCGGACTCGTCCTGTGAGGCATAGTCGCGCCGACCGTGGGAGCCGGCCATCTGCTTGCCGTCCACCCAGATCGACCAGGGATGGCGCACGACCCTGCCGTTCGCCCAGTGCTCCACGAAGATTTCGATCATCGCTGTTCCATGCCGGCGGAAACCCGCCGTAAGTATCGCCGCTAGCCGGTGCGGCTAGCAAGAGCCCAGCCGCGTGGGGCGGTATGGCGGGCCTGCGGCATATGCTGGAGCAGTTCGGTCCAGCCCTGGAGCTACCCTGGACCAAGCTGAAGGCGCCGCCGCTGACCGAGACCCTGATCGACCGGATGGTCGAGGGCACCCGGGCTCAGGCGGCGGTCCGGCATCAGGCCAAGCGCGGGAGCTTAGCTCGACGGCCTGAGGCTGCTGAAGCCGTAATACGCGCCGACGATGGAAGCCAGGAAGCCCATGATCCAGGACAGAAGCGTCTGCGCGGATGCCAGGTTTTCAGGATACTTCCGCAATCCGGTATCGCGGCTCCAGTCGCTTTCGCGGCGGTCGCGCAGGCAAGCGCGCGGTCGGGAGAGGCGTCGAGCACGGAGGCGAGAAGAACGAAGACCAATGTGCCGATGATCGCCGTCAACGCCAGATAGGCCATCCGGCGCCGGTTCGTGAAACGCTGACGGTCCAAACCGATCAGTGCCTGCTTTTCGCTCTCTGAGAGGCTGGGGTCCTTGACGATGTCCAGCAATACGCGCAGCGGATCATGCGAGGAGGTGGCCGGCTGGTTGATGCCGCCGAAGACATTCGAGATTTTCTGGTCCGTGGCGCTTCCGGGGACGGCCCCGCCCGCCGTCTGCGGCGTTGCGCCAGCCTGTGCGTCTTGATCGGTCATCGGTCCCGCCCCCTCGGTAGTGCTTCCGCAATTGAATATAAAAATACACAACGGCGGATTTTGCAACGGGCGGCGGTCGCGCGGGCCGGCGGCTAAGCGCGGAAACGGGCCTCGAAAGCCTTGCTGGGGGGCGGATAGGGGCCGTCCAATCCCTGGAGCGCCGACATCGCGTAAGCCTGAGCGTCACCGGAAATGGTCTTGTGAATCCGGGCCATGAGCACCGTCGCCGCGAGACCGGGCCAGTCGGACGGCAGCAGATCCCGTGGCAGGAACGGATCTCTCAGCAAGATCCGCCGATAGGCGTGGATCAGCAGGCTTCGGACCAGGAAGCATGTCTGTGCGTGAGGCCGGTTGCCGTCTGACAATGCACGGTCAATCGGGGTTGCGAGGGTTGCGAAGGCCTCATATTCCGAAGCAAGGACCCCGATGGGCCAAAGGCTGGCGGCATGAGCTTTCACCGCGTTGTACGGCCCTTCGACGCGTGAGGTCATGATTGCCGCCGCTTTTTCAAGCCCGGCCCGCGCCGCCGCATCAAGCGCGACCGGCAATGCGGTTCCGAGATGCAGCATGATGTCCGGTGCCAGAGCCGCGAACCCCGAGCGGCCAAGCTCGAGGGCGAGCCTCGCCCGCTTGCCGTCCTTGTCGGCGGCGGGTAGCCAGACCTGGGTCCAGATCCCGTCCCAGCTTTGCGGGCGAAGCGCGTAGATCCGCCGCGACGCCTCGACCGTCTGACGGGTGCCGGTCTCGGTCAGGCTGTAGAAACTGCGTCGCCCGACTTGCCGGGCGGACAACAGATCATCCTGCACCAATCGGTAAACCGAGGTCCGGACCGTCCGCTGGCTCAGCCCCAGGGGCGCGAGCAGTTCAATCAGGTCGCCCAGCCAGGCGCCGCCGCCATGGGGCAGAATGGCGTCGCCATAGACCGTCATGATGAGAGACTTGCCGCGCGGGGCGATGACGTGGAGCAGGGTTTCGATCTCGCTCCGCCAGGCCGCTTCGATCGCCTTCACGGTCACCCGGAGCCCTTCGGCGCGAATTCGGGCAACGGATGCCCCTTGATCGCGCGGACCAGGCCGCGGAAGAGGGCGATCAGCGTTCCGTTCTGGTCATGAACCGAGACGTCGATGACGCCGGAGCGCCCGCGCAACGCGCTTTCCTCCGCCCGCGCCGTCAGCCGGTCGCCGAGTTGCGCGGGGTTGAGATAGGTGATGGTGCTGGATTGCAGGACCATGTTCACGTTGCGGGAATTCGACGCGATGGCGCAGGCCGAGTCCGCCAGTGTGAAGATATAGCCGCCGTGGCAGATGTCGTGGCCGTTGATCATCTCCGCGCCAACCCGCATCGACAACGTGACCTTGCCCGCCTCAACCTCGTCGACCGTCATGCCCAATTGGACCGTTGCCCGGTCGGTTTGAAGGATCCGGTCGGCGATCCGCCGCGCAAGGTCGTTCGGGTCAATGCTCATCGCTGCGATCATCCGGCTGTTACCGTGACGCGCACTTTATATGATACAAAATTATTGACCAGGGGAATTTTTCTGTATCATATTGAGGTCTGCAACCTGGAGTGCCGGTTGATGACAGTCTCCCCGATTCCGCCCGAACATGCCGATCATCCCGCCGCGCCCGGCTTCGCCGCCAAGATCGAGGCGGAAACCAAGATCGAGCCCAGGGACTGGATGCCCGATGCTTACCGCAAGACCCTGGTGCGGCAGATGTCGCAGCACGCGCATTCGGAATATGTCGGCATGCTGCCGGAACGGAACTGGCTGACCCGGGCACCATCGCTGAAGCGCAAGGCGCAGCTATTGGCCAAGATCCAGGACGAGGGCGGGCATGCCCTCTATCTCTACAGCGCCGCCGAAACCCTGGGCACCTCGCGGGCGGAGATGCTCGACGCTCTGCATACCGGACGGGCCAAATACGCGCATATCTTCAACTATCCGGCGCTCACCTGGGCGGATATCGGGACCATCGGGTGGCTGGTGGACGGCGCGGCGATCATCAACCAGATCATGCTGTGCCGCTGTTCCTACGGCCCCTATGCGCGCGCGATGGAGCGGATCTGCCGCGAGGAAAGCTTTCATCAGCGACAAGGCTTTGAGATCATGGTCTCGCTCTGCCAGGGAACGGCGGAGCAGAAGCGCATGGCCCAGGATGCGCTGAAGCGCTGGTGGTGGCCGGTGCTGATGATGTTCGGCCCGCATGACGGCGCGTCTTCCAATTCGGCCCAGTCGACGGCCTGGAAGATCAAGCGCCAGTCGAATGACGAATTGCGCCAGCAGTTCGTCGATATGACCGTGCCCCAGGCCGACTATCTGGATCTGAGGATTCCCGACGACGAACTGCGCTGGAACGAGGCGCGCGGGCATTATGATTTCGGGCCGATTGATTTTAGCGAGCTGATGCGGGTGGTGTCCGGCGACGGGCCGTGCAACCGGGAGCGCCTCGGCGCGCGCGTCAAGGCTCATGACGACGGCGCCTGGGTGCGCGAGGCCGCGACGGCCCATGCCGCCAAGCGCCGCGCCCGCGCCAAGGCCGCCTGAGGGCTGGGGAGAGACGCGATGAGCGAGGTTCAATCCGACGACTGGCCGCTATGGGAGGTTTTCGTGCGCGCCCGCCAGGGCCTCTCGCACAAGCATGCCGGATCCCTGCATGCCCCGGACGCGGAAATGGCGCTGCAAAACGCCCGAGACGTCTATACGCGGCGGCGCGAGGGCGAGAGTCTCTGGGTGGTGCGCTCCACCGACATCATCGCCTCGGACCCTGACGACAAGGGCTCCCTGTTCGAGCCGGCCGAGTCCAAGATCTACCGCCACCCGACCTTCTACAAGGTTCCGGACGACGTGGAGTGCCTGTGATCGCGCGCCAAAACCCATCCGCCGCTCTGGTGCAAGGCAGGGTCTGCCACCGATTTGGCCACCCTCCACCGTCGCCCCGGCGCAAGGCAGGGCCTTGGTTCGGTCTTGCCGCGCGGCCGGTTTTTGCGCTCGATCCACGACAGGCGGATGGTTCCGGTCCATGGCCCTGCCGTGCGCCAGGGCGACGGTTGAAATTCGAGACGGCGGCAGACCGTATTCCGCCAGGGCGACGGCTAAGAGACGAGGCGGGGTTATGAACGACGACCTCGACCCCCGGACCGAATATCTCCTGCGGCTTGGCGACAACGCGCTCATTCTCGGACACCGGTTGTCGGAATGGTGCGGGCATGGGCCGGCGCTGGAAGAGGATATCGCGCTCTCGAACATCGCCCTGGATCTGATCGGTCAGGCGACGCTTTGGCTGGGCCGGGCCGGGGTGAGTGAGGGCGCGGGCAGGGACGCGGAAGATCTTGCATATAAGCGCGATGTGCTGGATTGGCGGAACTGTCTTCTGGTCGAACAGCCGAACGGCGATTTCGCGGTCACGATCGTGCGGCAATTTCTGTTCGACTGTCACCACCACGCTTTGTTGGAAGGCCTTGCGGGCTCCAGGGATGCGGAGGTCGCGGCGATCGCCGCCAAAGCCTTGAAGGAGGTCACCTATCATCGCCGGCATAGCGGTGAGTGGCTGATCCGGCTCGGCGACGGAACCGGGGAAAGCCATGCCCGGGCGCAAGCCGCACTGGACCTGCTTTGGGGCTATAGCCACGAGCTGCTCGAAGCCGACGCGGTGGATGAGGAAATGGCCGCCCGGGGCATCGGCATCGAGCCGTCCGGCCTGAAGCCGGCTTGGGACGCGATGGTCACGCCGGTCCTGGCCGAGGCGACGTTGCGGCGTCCGGATGATGCCTGGTCGGTGCGGGGAGGGCGCCAGGGGATCCATACGGAGCATCTCGGCTATCTGCTTGCCGAGATGCAGTACCTGCCGAGGGCCTACCCTGATGCGCGGTGGTAGGGCGATGACGCGGGAACGGCAAGCCGCTGAGCGGCGCCCCGCGACCGGGCCATCGGCGCTTTGGGAGGTGCTGGAGGCGGTGAGCGACCCGGAAATTCCGGGGCTGTCGATCCGCGATCTCGGGGTGCTCCGCGACGTCGAGGCCGCGAACGGCACGGTGACCGTTACCATCACGCCCACCTATAGCGGCTGTCCGGCGATGACCTTCATCGAGATGAGTATCCGCGACGTACTTCTTCGCGCCGGTGCCGAGGCGGTGGAGGTGAAAACCGTCCTGGCGCCGTCCTGGACGACGGATTGGCTGACCGAAGCCGGAAGGGCGAAGCTCAGGGATCTGGGCATCGCGCCGCCGGAGGGGCGGGCGGCGGGCAAGGCGGCGCTGTTCGGCGCCGATCCGGAAGTTCCCTGCCCGAGATGCGGGTCGAAGAACACCAGACAGCTCAGCCGGTTCGGCTCGACCGCCTGCAAGGCCCTGTATCACTGCGACGGCTGCCTCGAGCCGTTCGACTATTTCAAATGCATCTAGGGTGTTGGAGAGCCGCATGGCGCGCTTCCATGACTTGAAACTCGCCGATGTGCGCCGCGAGACCGCCGACAGCGTTTCACTCGCTTTCGAGGTTCCGGACGAGGACCGGGCGGCGTTCGTCTTCACGCCCGGCCAGTATCTCACCCTGCGCGCCGAGATCGACGGGCACGATGTGCGCCGGTCCTACTCGATCTGCAGCGGGGTCAATGACGGCGAGCTTCGGGTCGCGATCAAGCGGGTCGACGGCGGCGCCTTCTCCAGCTTCGCCAATGACGATCTGAAACCGGGCGACACGCTGGGCGTCATGCCACCGGACGGCCGGTTCCTGGCGCCGCTGGATGCGAGCCGGGCGCGTTCCTATGTCGGCTTCGCCGCCGGCAGCGGCATCACGCCGGTCCTGGCGATCCTGAAAAGCGTTCTCGAGGTTGAGCCGCTGAGCCGGTTCGACCTGTTTCTCGGCAACCGGAACACCGACTCGATCATGTTCCGCGCGGCGCTGGAGGATCTGAAGGACCGCTATCCCGGACGGTTCAGCCTGACCCATGTGCTGAGCCGGGAGCCGCGCGAGGCGGATCTGCTGAACGGGCGGATCGATGCCGGGAAATGCCGGACGATCCTCGCCGCCCTGATAAATCCGGCCAGGGTCGACGGTTTCTATCTTTGCGGTCCGGAACGGATGATCGCGGAGCTACGTGAAACTCTACAGGGAGAGGGGGTGCCGGCCGAGCGGATCCACTTTGAGCTGTTCACCCCGTCCAGCGATGCCGCGGCCGCCGCCGCCGAGACCCGGCACGCGCGGCAGGCTCGGCTGAAGGCGGCTCCGGATGCGGAAAACGCCGCGACGGTCACCGTCATCCTGGACGGCGCCAGCAGCACCCTGACGGTGCCACGTGACGGGGACTCGATCCTGGATGTGGCTCTGAAACAGCGTCCGGACATGCCGTACGCCTGCAAGGGGGGGATGTGCTGTACCTGCCGGGCGCGTCTTGTCGAGGGCGAGGTGGAGATGGATATCAACTACACTCTCGCCCCCGACGAACTGGCGCGCGGTTTCGTGCTGACCTGCCAGTCCCATCCGCTTACGGATCGGGTGGTCCTGGACTATGACGCACGCTGAACGCGAGACGTCTCTGTCTACTGGATCAGCCACTTCGTGCCGTGGGCGGCGTCCTGCCGGCTAAGGCCGACATCGGCCAGCAGATGGTCATCGAGGTTCGCCAACGCATAGCGCCGGCGCGCGCGCTCCTGGGCCTCGACGAGCGACGTCAGTGCGAATTTCACGATCATCGCAAAGACATCTCCGATAGATGTCGAGGAACGATACCGTGACGCGGTCCAACGGGCTGGGATGGCCGGAGGCGTCGCGGCGAAAGGATAAAAGGTCATGATTGCCTCATGTAAGTGAAAATTTAGACAAGCCTGAACTTGCTAAAAGTGAATTTGTCCCTTTATACCACGCTTTTCAAACGATAGTTTTTTGTGATATGGATTAGAAAAATTTAAGGGTGAGCCATGTCGCTTCCGCCGTTGAATTCGCTTCGCGCCTTTGAGGCCGCCGCCCGGCACCTGAGTTTCCGCAAGGCCGCCGAGGAAATGAACGTGACCCCGGCGGCGATCAGCCAGCAGATCCGTCTGCTGGAGGACCGGCTCGAATGCCGGCTGTTCCACCGGCTGACGCGGTCGATTTCGCTGACGCAGGAGGGCGCGCGGCTGGCGCCCGCGGTCGCCGACGCCTTCGGACGGATTTCGATCGCGCTTGCCGAACTGCGCCGGACCGCCGTCGGCAGTCCGCTGACGGTGAGCGTGCTGCCGTCCTTCGCCGTGAAATGGCTGATCCCCCGGCTTTCCCGGTTCCGGGCGCGGCATCCCGAGGTCGATGTCAGGATCGCCGCCGAGGACCGCCGCGCCGACTTCGTGACCGACGACGTGGATATCGCGGTCCGCTTGGGCTCCGGAAACTACCCGGGGCTGCATGTGGAACCGTTCCTGCAAGAAGACATTTTTCCGGTGTGCAGCCCGGCTCTCCTGCAAGGCCATCCGGCGCCGAAATCGCCGGAGGATCTGCTGAAGTTTCCGCTGCTGCACGACCGGCGGCCGGCGGCGGGAGAGGATTGGTGGTCCTGGCTTTCGGCGCTGGGCGTCACCCAGCCGGTGCCGACCGGCGGCACCACCTTCAGCCAGCAGGACATGGTGCTGCAATCGGCGATGGACAGCCAGGGCGTGGCGCTGAGCCGCACGCATCTCGTGGCCGACGACTTGAAGGCGGGCCGGCTGGTCCAGCCGCTCGCGGAGAAGGTGCGGGCGAGCCAGTCCTACTATCTGGTGTGCCTCACGGAATCGTTGGAAATGCCGAAGGTCGCCGCCTTCCGCGCCTGGATGCTCGCCGAGGCGGCGGAGGCGGTGGACTTCTGACGGGTTGTCTTCGCCTGGGCGCGAGGCAGCGCCTCTATTTCACCACCCCCCAACCGTCGCCCTGGCGCAAGGCAGGGCCTAGCATCGATTTCACCATCCCTAACCGTCGCCCTGGCGCAAGGCAGGGCCTAACATCGATTTCGACCGCGTGGCTGGTTTTGACGCTGGATACCGAGCGTCGGATGGTTCCGGTCGATGGCCCTGCCTTGCGCCAGGGCGACGATTGAAAGTCGAGAGAGGCGGATGCGGCTGTAGCGCCAGGGCGACGATTGAACGTCGGGACAGGCGCGCGCCGCGCCGGATCAGATCCGTGCCGGTCAGTCGCTTGAAATGCGGGTGCCGAGGCCTTGGGTGCTTGCCAGGGCGACGGCGTGGACGGCGATTGCGGCATCCTGGACGCCGGTGCCGGTGAGATCCACGACGGTGATTTCATCATCGTCGCTGCGTCCCGGATGCGCGCCGCTGATCAGGTCGCCGATTGCGGGGATCCGGTCGCCCTCGTTGATCAGTCCGGCCCCGATCGCATGCGCGAGTTCGCCCGCCCACCGGCATTGCTCGCGCGAATCGGCGACATAGATATCCGCCTCGGCCAGAACCTCGGGCGCCAGTTCGTTCTTGTTGCCGGCATCGGCGCCGGCGGCGGTGACATGCAGACCCGGATGCAGCCAGCCGGCCGACAGAATGGGACTGCGCGACGGGGTGGCGGTGACGACGATGTCGGCCTCCTCGACCACGGGCCGCGCGGTCTCCGACACCTCGACCGTCACGGCATGGGCGGATCGGATCCGCTCGGCAAGGCCCCGGGCCGCCGCGATGTCCGTGTCAAAGAGCACGAAGCGATTGATCTTGCGGACCAGCAGCAGTGCCTCGGCGTGCTGATAGGCATGACCGCCTGCGCCGAGAATGCCGGCGATCCCGGCATCGGCACGGCAGAGGGAACGGGCGGCGACGGCGCCCGCGGCGGCCGTCTGCACGCGGGTCAGGTAGCCATTGTCCAGCAGCATTGCCCGGAGTTGGTTGGTGTTCGCGTCATAGAGCAGCAGCGAGCCGCCCTGACCGGCTCCGGTCGGACCGATCTTGACCGCATAGTCGGAGGCGCCGTGCATATAGGCACTGCGGGCCTGGATCGCGCCGTCGCCGCCGGGCATCCAGAGCCGTTGCGCCGGCGCCTAGGTGGCATGCCCCGCCGCCATCGCCTTAAACCCCGTGGCGATCACCTCCAGCAACGCCTCGTTCAGCACAACGCAGCGCCGCAGGTCGCTCTCCGTCAGAATTGTCAGTTCCGGCATCGCGGCCCGTCTCCCCTGGCCGTTCATGTCCTTGGACAAAACCGCCAAACCATCCCATCCCGTCGGCCATTTCGCAAGGTTTAAGGGGCAAAAGCGGCCGGGCGGCGGGCCGTTTCAGGAGGGCGGGCCGTCCTCGCCGAGATCCCAGAACAATCCGGCCATCACGCGCAGGCCCTCCTCGATGATACCGTGGAGCGCGTGCTCGTCCGGCGCGTGCTGGGAGCAGGAGGCATAGCTGTGTGGCACCCAGAGCGTCGGCATGCCGAGGATGTCGCTGAAAACGTCATTCGGCAGCGAGCCGCCGAGATTCGGCAGGATTGCCGGCTTCTTGCCGGTCGTGCGCTCAAGAGATTTCGCCGCCCATTGGACCCACGGGTGGTCCGGGTCGAGCCGCGTCGCCTGCATGACGCCCCGGTCGGCTTGGGTAACCTCGACGGTTGGAAAGCCCTCGCGTTCGAAATGCCGCCGCAGCGCCGGGACGATGTCATCCACATCGGTGCCGACCACGAAACGCAGCTGGCAGCGCGCACTGGCCTTTGGCGGGATCGCGTTGACCGGCTTGTCGGGCGTGCCCGCAGTGAAGGCAAGGATCTCGAAGCTGTTCCAGGCGAAAACCCGTTCCGCCGGGGTCAGGCTTTCCTCGCCCCAGTCCGGCTCGATGGCCGGGCCGTCCTCGCCGCCGTCCACCTCACAATCGGCCAGCGCCATGCGGATCGAGTTGGTGAGAGAGGAGGGGCGCCATTCCGGCACCCGGATCTGGCCGCGCTTGTCCGCGACGGTGGCCAGCGCATTGGCCAAGACCAGTGCCGGGTTGGCGATTAGGCCGCCCCAGTTGCCGGAATGATGCGCGCCCTCGCGCAGATCCACGGTCACGTCGAAGGCCATGGCGCCGCGTGAGCCCATGAACAGGGTCGGGCGTTCGGGTTGCAGGCGCGGGCCGTCGGAGGCAATCAGGACGTCGCAGGAAAGCCGGTCCCTCTGCGCCCGGGCGAAGTCGGCAAGGCCCGGAGAGCCCGATTCCTCGCCGGTCTCCAGCAGGATCTTGGAATTGAAACCGAGCTTTCCCCGCGTTTCGAGAACGGCGGCCAGCGCGGCGATGTTGATGCTGTGCTGGCCCTTGTTGTCCGCCGTGCCCCGGCCATAGATCTTGTCGCCCTCGATGGTGATCTCCCAGGGCGTCAGCCCCTCCCTCCACCGGTCCTCCTGGCCTCGTACGACATCGCCATGGCCATAGGTGAAGACGGAGGGGAGCGCCGGATCCTCGATCCGCTCGGCGATCATGATCGGACCGGCCTTGGACGAGGGGTTCTCGAAGACCTCGGTCACATAGCCGAGCGGCTCAAGCGTTTCCCGCATTTCCGCCATATAGGCGTCCATGTCGGGCTTGCGCTCCTCGTAGATCTGGCTCTCGGTTCGGATCGCCACCCGGCGGGCAAGGTCCTCAAGAAAGCGCCCGTCGGCAAGTGTGGCGCCGGCCCGCTCGACCGCCGCCTCGCGGTCCTCGGCGCCGCTTTCGGCCACACTCATGCCGTGCCCGCCGCAAGGCCCATCGCCGGCAGGGTCACGATCTCGATCCCCTCGGCCTCCAGCATCCGGCGCACCGCCTTGGCGACGGCGGGGCCGGTGGGCTCGTCGCCATGGATGCAGACGGACTGGGCATTGACCGGGATCTCCTTGCCGCTGGTCGACACGATGATGCCGTCGACCACCATCCGGCGCACCTGCTCGGCCGCTTCGGCGGGATTGCGGATCATGGCGTTGGAGAATTTGCGGCTGGTCATGTTGCCGTCATCGGCATAGGTGCGGTCGGCATAGGCTTCCGAGCACATCGGCAATCCGGCGGCCTGCCCGGCGTTATAGAGGGAGGAGCCGGAGACCGCGACCAGGATCAGCTTCGGGTCCACCCCGTGCACCGCCTTGGCGATGGCGCCGGCGATGTCGTCGCGCTCGCTTGCCATGTTGTTGAGCGCGCCGTGCGGCTTGACATGGGTCACCGTGGTGCCGCCGGCCGCCGCCATGCCCTGCAAGGCGCCGATCTGATAGGCGACCATCGCCTCGATATCCGGCATCGACATGTCGATCCGGCGCCGCCCAAAGCCGGGCAGGTCCTGAAAGCCGGGATGCGCGCCGATGCTGACGCCGCGTTCGACCGCGGCCTCGATCACCCGGCGCATGACGTTCGGATCGCCGGCGTGAAAGCCACAGGCCACGTTGGCCGAGGTCACCAGATCCAGCATCGCCGTGTCGTCGCCGATATCCCAGGCGCCAAAACCCTCGCCCATGTCCGCGTTCAGATTGACCTTTGTCATTGTCCCGGTCTTACTTTCTCGTGTTTAAGGAATGCGGCCGGACCAACCGCCGGCCCGCATTCAGAGCCTAGCCCCAACGCAACGGCGCCGTCCATGGTAAGCGAACCGAAGACCGAAGATCCCGCTGGCCCGGTGTTTCTCTCCGCCGGGGATACCGCGCTGGTGGTGCAGTATGGCGAGACCGTCGATCCCGCGATCAACCGCCGGGTCCGAATGCTGGCCGCCGCGCTCGCCGACAGCCGGCCGGAGGGGATCGTCGATCTGGTACCGACCATGCGCTCGCTGATGATCCATTACGACCCGCTGGTGCTGTCCCGCGCGGCGCTGACGGAGGCGGTGCGCCCGCTGCTGGAGGCTCGCCCGGATCTCGCGCGCACGACGCGGCGCTGGCGCATCCCGGTCTGCTACGAAGGGGAATGCGCGCCGGATCTGGAAGCCGTTGCCGAGACCTGCGGGGTGGAGGCGGGGGAAATCGTCCGCCAGCATAGCGGGCTCGATCAGGAAGTCTTCATGATGGGGTTTCTGCCGGGCTTTCCCTATCTCGGACTGCTGCCCGAGCTCTTCGATCTGCCGCGGCGGCCGGAGCCACGGGTGAAGGTGCCGCCGCGCTCGATCTCGGTGGCGGCGCGGCAGACCACGATCTACACCGTCGACAGCCCCGGCGGCTGGCACCTGATCGGCCGCACGCCGGTGGACTTCTACGATCCGCGCCGGACCGAGCCGATCCTGGTGGCGGCGGGCGACCGGGTCCGCTTCGAGCCGATCGCGATCGAAGCCTATCACCGCATCCGCAAAGCGGTGGAGGCGGGTAAATTCGAGATTCAGGTTGATAGTAAAATATGAATGTTATCAACATACTATCACCTGGACTTAATCTTACAGTTCAAGATATGGGACGCCCGAGGCACCAGCATCTCGGGGTGCCGGTTTCGGGGGCGCTGGACCCGGAGGCGCTGCGGCTGGCCAATGCGCTTGTCGGCAATCCCGAAACCGCGGCGGCGCTTGAGATCCGCATGCTGGGGCCGACCTTGGAGGTCCAGGCCGACACCGTGCGCGTGGCGCTGGCCGGCAGCCGGGCGCCGCTGGAGATTCTCGGGCAGGACCCGGTCAGCCTGCCGGCGCATCAGAGCGTCACCCTCTCGCGCGGCCAGCAGTTCCGCGTCGGCGCCTTGCCGGACGGGTTGACGGCGGTTCTGGCGGTCGAGGGCGGGTTCGCGCTGGCCGAGATCTATGGCAGCCGTTCGACCTACACGCGCGCCGGCATCGGCGGCTTCGAGGGACGGGCCTTGCGGGAGGGTGACCTGCTTCCGCTGAACAAGGGCGAGGCTCCCGCGCGCGGTGAGCGGCGGCTTGCCGATGAGACCTATCTCGACCGGCGCGGGCCGTTCCGCGTGATCCTCGGCCCGCAGCGCGACTTCTTCACCGACGCGGCGGTGGCGCTGTTCCTCTCCAGCCCCTATCGGGTGACCCGCGAGGCCGACCGCATGGGCATGCGGCTCGACGGGCCGGTGCTGAGCCATGCCAGGGGATACAACATCGTCTCGGACGGGATCGTCACCGGCGCGGTACAGGTGCCGGGAACCGGTCTGCCGATTGTTCTGCTGGCCGATCACCAGACGACCGGCGGCTATCCCAAGCTCGCGGCCGTGGTCTCGGCGGACATTCCCCGGCTTGGCCGGCTGCGTCCGGGCGACGAGATCCGCTTCGAGGAGATTTCGGTAGAACAGGCGGAACAGGCGGTCCGTGAACGCGAGACGGCGCTGCGGCGTCTGATCGACGGCATGATCCCCGCCGGCGCCTGGCTGGACGAGGCCGCGCTTTACCGCGAAAATCTGATCAGCGGGATCGTGCGCGACGGTGAGCAGGCGTCATGAGAGCGGGCAAGGGAGGGGCAAAGCGATGACGGCGGATCACATGTCCCTGGACGAGGCGCGCCGGGAACTCAAGATCAAATGGTACCGCTGTCCGATCGACCGGGCGGTGCTGCGCGATCTGATGCAGCCGAGCGATGCCCAGGGCTGGTTCCAGGCCGGCGGGCATCTGCTGATCTTCGCCGGAACCGCCGGCCTGACCCTTTATCTGTTCAGCCAGCAGCTCTGGTTCGCCGCCGCGCTGGCGCTGTTCGCCCACGGAACCTCGGCCTCGTTCTTCAAGGGCATCGCGGCGCATGAGCTCGGCCACGGCACGGTGTTCAAGACCCGCTGGCTCAACCAGTTTTTCCTGCGGGTCTACAGCCTGATCAGCTGGCACAACCACCATGAATACGCGGTCAGCCACACCTATCACCACCGTTATACCCTGCACCCGGACGGTGACCGCGAGGTCGAGCTGCCGCAATTCACCATCTTCACGCCGCTGCATGTGCTGCAGATCCTGACCTTCAACATCACCGGCGGACCGATGACCAGCGGCATGATCCCGATCATCGGCGGAACCATCCGCACCGCGCTCGGCGGTCATGGCCGCTCCGTCGTGACCGAGGAATGGAGCCGGGCGCTCTATGGCGTGCATGCGGGCGAGCGGGAGAAGGCGGTGCGTTGGGCAAGGCTGTTGCTGCTGTTCCACGGCGGGGTGATCGCGGTGTCGGCGGCGAGCGGGCTCTGGGAACTGCCGCTGGTGCTGACCTTTCAGCAGTTCACCGGGAACTGGCTGAAGCTGCTGGTCGGGATGCCGATGCATGGCGGGCTGCGCAGCAATGTCGCCGATTTCCGCAAATGCGTGCGCACCATCACGCTCAACCCGCTCGCCTCGTTCCTGTACTGGCGGATGAATTGGCACCTGGAGCATCACATGTATGCGGGCGTGCCCTGCTACAACCTGAAGAAGCTGCACCACTTGGTCGCCTATGACATGCCCGCGCCGCGCACCATGCTCGGCGCCTGGCGCGAGATGGCGGAAACCAGGCGCCGTCAGAAAACCGACCCGTCCTACGAGTACGACACCCCTGTTCCCACCCCCGGCGACGCCGATGCCGGCAACCGCGACGACATCGCCGCCTCGATCGGCGACCTCGCACCGAAGGCTTTGGGCTGAGAGAGCCGGTTGCGGCGGTAACCATGCCGCCATCCGGCTTCCCGCGCCGCGCGGTCGAGGGGAAAGAAACGGATTAACTTCATAGTATTACCTTAACGAATTTGCAGCTTATCGCTAAGAGAGCCTTAACATATTTCAATTAAACAGGTTTGTACGGCCGGGCGGACCAGCGGTCGTTTCGAGTGAGCCGGGACCTGGCCACTGGTCCTCCAATTTCCCTCTCAAACCAAGCCCGTCGCCCCGCACTTGATGCGGGGCGGCATTGCGGGAGGTGGGAGCGGCCTGGTCCTCAATCCGGATCAAGTCCAGGGATACGGAGGCGGAAACCCGCCGCGATGGATTGCCTTTGCCGGTCCCGGTGTGGCAGGAAGCCGGACCGCATCGCAACCGCAATCAAACGGTACAGGATAATGGATGAGCAACGCGCGCGGGAGATGTTCGAGGCCGCGCTGGGCGACTATCGCCAGGATTTCGGACAGTTCTTCATCGTCAGGATGATGGGGCTCACGATCTCCTATCCCGAGGACATCTGCCTGGTGGAGTTTCCGGTTCCGGATTTTCTCTACAATCCCCAGGGCAGCTATCACGGCGGCATGCTGGCCACCGTCATGGACATCTCGATGGGCCACCTGATCAAGCACACGGCGGGTCTTGCCGGCGTGACCCTGGAGATGAAATGCCAGTATCCCCGCCCGCTCACCAGGGGACCCGCCCGCTGCGAGGGCCGCTACATCCGCCAGGGCCGCACGGTCAGCTTTCTGGAGGCCCGTATCACCGACGCGGACGGCAAGCTCGCGGCCCACGCGACCTCGACCTGGAAGATGGGTGAGGCGCGGGGGTAGGGGGTGCGAATTCGTTCAGCGTAAAGACCCTTCGAGACGCTTGCATGCGCACGCTCTTCAGGGTGAGCCGAAATATGGCGCTCACCCTGAGGAGGCGCGTTCGCGCCGTCTCGAGGGTCCTGTATACGCCGGATGGAATCGCCAATCGCGATCTTCTCGCTCGCGGCCCATGCGACCTCTTGTCGAGACGAACGTCGTTCAGCCCGCCCTCACGGGATCATGTTCGGATGGTCCAGTAACTCCTGCCAGTGCAGGTCCGCGTCCTCGACGAACAGGCCCTTGGTCACGCCCGCGACCAGCATCGGCACGGTCAGGCGCAGGGTGCTGATCGAGCAGCCGGAGGGCCCGAAGCTCATGGTCGGCCCGAAGGTGAAGTCGTGGATGCGGTCGAGATAGGGGGCCGCGCCTGGGGTTTTCTCCAGAAACTGGAAATCCGCGCCGAGATAGGGGTAGCGCCCGAGCCGCTCATCCTTGAGTTCCGCCGGCGGTGCGTAGCGGTCGCTCCACAGCGCGATATGCTCCGCGAAATGCGCCAGTTCCGGCCGCTTGCGCACGTCCTGGTCATGGCCGGCGCAGGAAATGATGTAGTCCGCGTCGAACGGGCCCTGGCTGGTCTCGATCCGCACGCCGTCGCCGGACGGCGCGGCGCCTTGCCAGTCGGCGCTGGTATGCAGGGTGAAGTTCGGATGCCCGCTGGCGCGCTTCCAGGTTTCCGGCGGCATGCCCATGCGGATGTTCAGAATGTAGTGCATGAAGCGCCAGCGCCAGGCATCGTCCAGATCGCCGAAATGCCGGAGGAACCCTGCCGTGATGCACCAGCGGTAGACCTGCTGGCGGCGATGGGTCGGCCGGCGGCAGAACATGTGAACTTCGGCGCCGTGCTCCAGCGCGCAGATCGCATTGTCGCCGGCCGTCGCGCCGACCCCGAGGACCGCGATCCGCTTGCCCTTGAGCTTGTCAAAATCGATCGGATCGGCGCCCTTGGCCCTCAGGTGCCCCGGGAGCGCGGCCAGATAGTCCGGCAGCCACCAGTCGCCGGTGCCGTCGTGTCCGGTCGCCAGAACCAGCCGGCGCGCGTGGACGGTCTCGGTTCCCGCCGGCCCCCGCATGGTGACCGACAGTCCTCCCGGCGCCGGCGTGATCGAGGTGACCTCGGTCCCGTTGCGCACCGGCAGCGCGAGCGTGGCGCGCACCCAGTCGAGATATTCGACCCAGAGCGGGATCGGCACGAAGTTCACGCCTTCCCAGGAGAGATCGCCATAAGCGGCGCGGTGCCACGTCTCATAGGTGAGGTTGCGCATGCCCATGTCGGGGCCCGGATAATGCTTGGGAGAGCGGATCACCGGCATCCGCCCGTGGCTGTTCCAGATCCCCTCGGCGCCCGCGGGCTCCTTGTCGACCACCAGGATGTTGGTCACCCGCTCGCGCAGCAGATGCGCCGCAATCGAAAGGCCGCCCTGACCCGCGCCAACCACCAGCACGTCGAGCATCGGCGCTCCGTCCGGCCCCGGCCGGCTGTGCATCCAATCGGTTTCGGGATGACGCAGGGCGTGGAGATCGGAGCGGACCTTCGCCGACAGCGCGGCGAGCCGCATCTCGGCGCCGGGCAGGGGGGGAGCATAGCTTTCGGGCGCGTTGATCCGCTCTTCTCCGCTATCGCTCCAGCGGGTGACAAGGGGATGCGAAAGCCCGCCGGCGGGGGGCGTGACGTGCTGCATTTCAGCCCGCGTGTACCGGCGGCACCCGTTCAGCCCAGGGCGCCGCCTGCTCCAATTGTCCCGCAAGCTGAAGCAGGGTCACCTCGTCGCCAAAGCGGCCGGCGAACTGGACCCCGATCGGCAGGCCGTCGTCGCTCCAGTGCAGCGGCAGGGAGATCGCCGGCTGGCCCGAGAGGTTCTGCTGCGGGGTGAAGGGGATGAAGCGGAACAGCCGATCCCAATAGGCGTCCACATCGTCGACCATCATTGACAGATGCCCGAGCTTCACCGGCCGCTGGGCCAAGGTCGGCGTCAGAAGCAGGTCGTAGGTGCGGTGGAATTCGGCCAGCTTGCGGCCCATGAGATGGACCTCCTGGATGCCGGTCGAGAGGTCGGCGGCGGTAATCTTGGCGCCGGCCTGATAGGCGGCCCAGGTCACGGCCTCGACGTCCTTGTCGGTCAGTTTCCGTCCCAGGGCGGCCTCGCGCCGGGACAGCGTCACATAGGCGCCGACCGAGGCATTCTTGCGCCAGAAGCGGGCGACGAAATCGAGATCGAGGGCCGGGTCCGCCTCCTCGACGCTATGGCCCATGGTTTCGAGCAGCTTGACGGTCTTGTCGACCGCGTCGGAGCAGGCGGGATCGAGAGTGTCGCCGGGCATCACCCGCTTCGAGACCGCGATCCTGAGCCTGCCGGGCGCCTTGGCGGCCGCGGCGGCGAACGGGCCGGTATCGGCGAGCGGCGGCGTCGGGGCGCCGAACTCGGGACCGGCGGTGCAATCGAGCAGATGGGCCGTGTCTCTGACGCTGCGGGAGACCACATGGCCGACGCTCTGAATGCTGTCGAGGGCGTCGGGGCCGGTCGGATTGCGGCCCCGGGTCGTCTTCAGTCCCACCAGACCGCAGCACGAGGCGGGAATGCGGATCGAACCGCCACCGTCGGTCGCATGCGCCGCCGGCAGGACCCGGGCCGCCACCGCCGTTGCCGAGCCGCCGCTGGAGCCACCGCCGGTGCGCGTCAGATCCCACGGATTTGGAGCCGGGCCGTGGCTGACCGGTTCGGTCGAGGCACACATGCCGAATTCCGGCGTGTTGGTCTTAGCGATGGTGACCAGCCCGGCCTTCTTGTAGCGGGCGACGAGCTCGGTATCGTGGCCGGCGATGAAGTTCTTGTAGAAGTTCGACCCGTTATGGGTCGGCGAGCCCTTGTAGAGGACATGCAGATCCTTAAGCATGAAGGGCACGCCCCGGAAGGGGCCGTCCGGCAGACCGGCGGCGACCGCGGCGCGGGCGACATCCTCCATGTCATGGGTGACGGCGTTCAGCTTCGGCTGCACCGCGCGCATGCGGGCAAGCGCCTCGTCGAGAACCTCGGTTTCGGAAACCTCGCCCGATCGCAGCAGCGCCGCCAGACCGACCGCGTCATGGTCGCCATATTCCTTGAAACCGGCCATTTCCGCCTCCTGAATTCCTGAGGCGACAGCATCCGACGGACCGGGGCGAATTTCAATGGGTCCGCGCGGGTTAACGCGCTTGAGATGTCCGATCGGTCATGCCGGTTGCAGAAGGCGAATTGGACCCTTCGGGACGGGCGCGATGCGCCCTCCTCAGGGTGAGTCGAAATAGAGCGCTCACCCTGAGGAGGCGCGCAAGCGCCGTCTCGAAGGGTATTGTTACAAGTGGAGAATTGTTTTTGGCGCCAAGCGGCTCAACCGCCCCGTATCGCTGGCAGGAACGCGACTTCGCTGTCTTCCCGCAATTCTTCCAGGAACGCGTCCTGGTGGATTTCACCGTCGATGGCGACCGACAGGAAACCGTCCTCGACTTGGGTGCCGAGGCCCGGATAGCGCGTCTCGATCTCCCGGATCAGCTTCCTCACCGTCGGCGCGACGACTTCAAATTCGTGCACGCCTTTGGTGAATTGCTTGCTCAGGGAATCGGTTAGCACCACCCGGGCCATGTTCGGCTGTCCAACTCGTACCGTTACTCGGCCGCCTGCTTCGGCCGTGCCGCGTCAAGCGCCGCAAGAACCCGCGGCGGAGACATCGGCAGGGCTTCCATCCGCACGCCCGTCGCGCTCTCGATGGCATTGGCCACGGCCGCCATCGGCGGCACGATCGGCACCTCGCCGACCCCGCGAACGCCATACGGATGGCGGTCGTTGGGCACCTCGACGATGACCGCGTCGATCATCGGCAGGTCGGACGCGACAGGGATCCGATAGTCCAGGAAGCCCGGATTATCGAGACGACCCTTGGCGTTGTAGATGTACTCCTCGTTCAGCGCCCAGCCGATACCCTGGGCGGCGCCGCCCTGGATCTGACCCTCGACATAGGACGGGTGAATGGCCCGGCCGACATCCTGGATCGCGGTGTAGCGCAGCACGGTGACGTGGCCGGTTTCCGGATCGACCTCGACGTCGCAGATATGCGTCGCGAAGCCCGGACCCGCGCCCTGGACGTTCTGGGCGTTATGACCACAGATCGGACCCCCGGTCTTGGCGGCCTGAGCAGCCAGTTGGGCCAGCGACAGCGGCTCGAACTCGCCGACATTGGTGCTGGCCGGCTTGGCGTGGCCGTCATCCCAGATCACACCCTCGGCGTCGACTTCCCAGATCTTCGCCGCCCGCTCGCAGAGCTGACGCACGGCATCGCGGGCCGCCTCGACAACCGCGAGACCGGTCGCGAAGGTTACGCGGGAGCCGCCGGTGAGGAAGTTGTATCCGACCGACGCGGTGTCGGCGACGATCGGGCGCACCTTGTTGTAGTCGATGCCCAGTTCCTCGGCCGCCATCATGGCAAGCGAGGCGCGGGAGCCGCCGATATCCGGGTTGCCGGAGATCACGACCGCGGTGCCGTCCTCGTTGATGTTGACGGTGGCGCTGGATTCGCCGCCGATGTTGAACCAGAAGCCCGAGGCGACGCCACGGCCCTGGTTCGGACCCAGCGGCGCCTTGTAGTGCGGATGCGCCATCGCGCCCTTGACCGTTTCCACGTAACCGATGTTGCGGAAGGTCGGGCCGTAAGCCGCCTTGGTGCCGGTCTTGGCCGCGTTCTTGAGCCGGAGCTCAAGCGGGTCCATGCCCAGTTCCTTGGCGAGCTCGTCGATGATGCTCTCGGCGCCGAAGGCCGAGATCGGCGCGCCCGGCGCGCGGTAGGCCGCCACCTTCGGACGGTTCACCACGACGTCGTAGCCGACGAGATGCACGTTCTTGATGTCGTAGGGCGCCACCGCGCACATGCAGGCCGGCTGTACCGGGGAGCCCGGGAAGGCGCCGGCGAGCAGCTTGATTTCGGCCTCGACGGCGGTGATGGTGCCGTTCTTCTTGGCACCGATCTTGTAGGTCATGGACCCGGCCGAGGTCGGCCCGCTGGCGCGGAACACTTCCTCGCGGCTCATGATCATCTTGACCGGCTTGCCCGCCTTCTTGGACAGCATGGTGGCCAGCGGCTCAAGGTAGACGACCGTCTTGCCGCCGAAACCGCCGCCGATCTCGGACGGGGTGACGCGGATCGAGGAGACCGGCATGCCGCAGAGCTTGGCGGTGAAGGTGCGGACCATGAACTGCCCCTGGGTGCAGCACCAGATCTGCGCCTGTCCGTCCTCGGAAACGCTGGAGACGACGGCGTGCGGCTCGATATAGCCCTGATGGACCGCGGCGGTCTTGTAGGACCTTTCGATCACCACATCGGCTGCGGCGAAGCCCTTGGCCGCGTCGCCCAGGGTAAACTCGACCCGCTTGGCGATATTCGTCGGGCCTTTGGCGTCCATCCCGACCGGCACCATCGTGTCGTCGAGGATTGGGGAGCCCGGCTGCATCGCGTCGTCGACATCGATGACATGCGGCAGCACCTCGTAATCGACCTTGATCAGTTCAAGCGCCGCCTCGGCGATTTCAACGGTGGTCGCGGCGACCGCCGCGACGGCGTGACCGTCATAGAGGGCCTTTTCGCGGGCCATGACGTTGCGGACCATGTCCTTGTAGTTGACCATGGCCTCGCCCGCCGCCGCGAGTTCGGACGGCTGATCCGCGAAGTCCTTCGACGTGATCACCGCGCGCACGCCGGGCAGCTTCTCGGCGGCGGAGGTGTTGATCGACTTGATCTTCGCATGGGCGTGCGGGCTGCGCAGCACCCGGCCGTGAATCATGCCGGACAGGGAAAAGTCGGAACCGAACTTGGCCCGGCCGGTGACCTTGTCATGGCCGTCCGGGCGGATGGTTCGCGTGCCAACCCACTTGTAAAGCGGCTTATCGGCGGCCATCAGGCACCTCCACGCATTTCGGCGGCGGTCTTCATGACCGCGCGGATGATTTTGTCGTAACCGGTGCAACGGCAGAGATTGCCGGCGAGCCAGTAACGGACCTCGGTCTCGGTCGGGTTGTTGTTCCGCTCAAGCAGGGACTTGGCGGCGACCAGGACGCCCGGCGTGCAGATTCCGCATTGCAGCGCGGCTTCCTCAAGGAAGGTCTGCTGCAACGGATGCAGTTTCTCGCCGTCGGCCATACCCTCGATGGTCTCGATGGACTTGCCTTCGCACTCGGCGCCGAGCACCAGGCACGAACAGACCAGCCGGCCATCGACCGTGACGCTGCAGGCGCCGCAATCGCCGGACGCGCAGCCTTCCTTGCTGCCGGTCAGGTTGAGTTCATCCCGCAGCACGTCCAGCAGGGTCTGCCGGGTGCTGCAGAGAAACTCGGTCGGTTCACCGTTAAGAGTGACGGATACATGATGTTTGGCCATGCTTATTGGCTCCTTGCGCGATCGGCTGCGATCTTGGCCGCGCGGCGCGCGAGCACGCCGGCGATCTTGGTTCGATATTCGACGGTGCCCCGCTTGTCGCTGATGGGCTTGGCCGCGGCCTGGCAGGCAGCGTCCAGCTTGGCCATCGCGGCGTCATCCAGCTTGGTGCCGATGATCGCCTTGGCGGCGTCCTTGACGACCAGCACCGTGGGAGCGACCGCGCCCAGCGATACCTTTGCCGAGGTGACGGTGCCGTTGGCGTCCAGCACCAGGGCGACGCCGCATCCGACGACGGCGATGTCCATCTCGGTGCGCGGGATCAGCCGCAGATAGGCGTCTCCGCCGCCCTTGGGACGGGCCGGCAGGTTGAAGCTGACGACGAACTCACCCTTGGCGAGGCTGGTCTTGCCGGGGCCGACCGCAATGTCCTCGACCGGGATCGTGCGGCGGCCTTTCGGGCCCGCGATATTCGCGGTCATGCCGGCCGCGACCATCGCCGGAACGCTGTCTGCTGCGGGGGACGCGTTGCACAGGTTGCCGCCGAGTGACGCACGGCCCTGGATCTGGGTCGAGCCGATCAGATCCCACCCTTCGACCACGCCGGGCCAATCCTTGGTGATATCGTCGCGTTCGGTCGCTTCGGCGCCGGCATAGGCGGCTCCGATGGTGTAGCTGCCGTCGCGGTTTTTCTTGAAAGAGCGGGTCTCATCGATCTTCTTGATGTCGACGATAAGGCTCGGGTCGATGATGTGCGCGCGAAGCTGGACAAGAAGATCGGTTCCTCCCGCCAGGACTCGCGCGTTGCCCTTCGCGCCGGCTAGGAGCGCGACCGCCTCGTCTACGGTTTTGGGCGCCTCGAATTGGACTGACTGCATGGTTTTTTCGTCCCCCATGGGGTTTTCGCTGAATGGCTCAGGATTTACACCCCCAAGGTGGGGGTCGCAAGAGTGGAAGGCCAAGGACCAGGGATACGATACCGGACGCGCGCATATGCGCGTTCCGCGTACCGAGACTCGCCGAAGTGTGCTTCGTGGAGGCGGTCCGGTCAATGGGCTCTCGCCAACCCGTGCGCCCCGGCGCGGCATTTTTACCGATATGATCATTTTTTCATCGACTGGATATGGCCTCGCGCCTGTTGTTTTGCCGGGAGGGCTGTCCTACGGTCTGAGGGCAAACGACGGGCATCCGGTCCGGGGCCGGTTTTCCGCGATCCCCAGACCGCGTGAGGAGCGGCATGTGAAACCGGTTCGGAAAATTTCCCCACGGGGGGTATTGGCCAAACTTATCCTTCTGCTTGCGGTGCTTTGGAGCCTCGCCCCGGACGCACGGGCCGCCGATAAGCTGTCCGGCATCGGGCCGTCCGCGGGAGCGGATCTCGGCAAGCTGCTGAATTTGAGCGACCAGGATGGAAAGCCCAGGGACTTTGCCTCGCTCAAAGGGAAAAACGGCATGATCCTGGTGTTCAGCCGCTCGCTCTCCTGGTGTCCGTTCTGCGTCGCCGATGCCCGCGACTGGTCGACCATCGCGGAACAGGCGTGGTCACACGGCGTGAATATCACCGTCGTCACCTATGATCCGGTCGATACCCTGGCGGATTTCTCCCGGCGGTTCGGGATCCGCTATCCGCTCCTGTCGGACACGGACTCCAAGCTTATCAAGACACTGGGGATCCTCAACGACGAGCATCGGCCGGGTAGTGTCGCTCATGGCATCCCGCATCCCATGGTTTTCGTCCTCGACGCAAACGGCGTTCTGTTCGAACGGTTCTCCGAGACCAACTACACGCACCGCGCCGACAAGAACGAGGTGCTCGCCGGCGTCGCCCGGATGGCCAAAGACAAGTGAACCGATCGAACCCGCGCTAGGCGGCGTTCCGGCTCTCGAGATCTAGCAGATACCGCTTTACGCCCAACCCGCCGCCGAACTTGATCAATGATCCGTCGGCGCCGATCAGGCGGTGGCAGGGAACGGCAATCGGCAGGGGATTGGCGCCGTTCGCCGCCCCGACCGCCCGCACGGCTTTCGGCCGTTCGATGGCGGCCGCGAGCGCGGCGTAGGTGCGCGTGACGCCGAAGGGAATTTCCAGCAGCGCCTGCCAGACGGATTTTTGAAAGTCGGTTCCCGTCATCGCCATGGGAAAATCGAAGGCGCGGCGCCGGCCCGCGAAATACTCGGTCAGTTGTTCGCGGGCCACGGGATACAGCGTGTCGTCGCGCGTCCAGGAACCAGGGGCGATGACGGCATTCGGCCCCTCGGGAAAGCCGATCAGCAGGACCCGGTGCCCGTCGCCGCCGATCAGCAGCGTTCCGACCGGCGAGGCGAGGGCCGCGTAGGCGGTCACGATCTTTTCCGCTGCATGCCTCATCCTGTTCTTCCAACCATCAGGTCAATGATCCCGGCCGGGTTGTTCGCCGGCCTTTTCTACGCGAGACTCCGCATCGCTCGCGGGCAGGCGGGCCATGCGCGAATTGGAGACTACCATGAAGCTGATGTGGTTCCATTTGATGCCGTATACCGAACTTCCCGACGATTTCCGCGAGAAGAATCCCGGTGTCTGGGTCGACATCAACTCCAAGCTGTTCGATCCGGCGCGCGCGCATCATATGTACAACGACTTCATGGACGAGCTCGAATACGCGGCGACCTGCGGCTTCGATGCGATCTGCGTGAACGAGCATCACTCGAACGGCTACGGCCTTATGCCGTCGCCCAATCTGATCGCCTCCAGCTTGGCGCGGCGCACCAGCGAGGCGATGATCTGCATCATGGGCAACAGCCTGGCGCTCTATAACCCGCCGACCCGCATCGCCGAGGAAATGGCGATGATCGACTGCATTTCCGGCGGCCGGGTGATCGCCGGCTTCCCGGTCGGAACGCCGATGGATACCTGCTATGCCTACGGGCAGAACCCGAGCATGCTGCGTGACCGGTATTACGAGGCGCATGACCTGATCAAGCGCGCCTGGACCGAGCGCGAGATGTTCTCGTTCAACGGGCGCTACAACAAACTGCGCTACGTCAATATCTGGCCGCATCCGGTGCAGAAGCCGCATCCGCCGATCTGGATCCCCGGCGGCGGATCGGTGGAGACTTGGCAGTGGTGCGCGGAGATGGACTACGTCTACTGCTACCTTTCCTATTTCGGCTACAAGATCGGCCTCAGCACCATGCGCGGCTTCTGGAACGAGATGGAGCGCCTGAACAAGGAGCGCAATCCGTACCGCGCCGGCTTCCTGCAGTTCGTCGGCATCGCCGAATCCCGCGAGGAGGCGATGCGCCTTTACAAGGAGCCGGCGGAATATTTTTACGGCCGCTGCCTGCATATCGATCCGCGCTTCGCCCAGCCGCCGGGATACACCACCGAGGCGACGATCCGGGCCCGGGTCGAGGGGCAGGTCGCAACCGCCGCCAAGAAGGCCACGGCCCGCGGCAAGACCGCCACCGAGATGCAGGACATCATTGATCAGGGCTACATCATGATCGGCAGCCCCGACGAGGTCGCCGAACAGTTGCGCCACGCCGCCAGGGAGATGAATGTCGGCCACATGATGCTGCTCTGCCAGTTCGGCAACATGAACAAGCAGCTTGCCGCCTATAACACCAAGATGTTCGCCGAGCGGGTGCTGCCGCAGGTCCGCGATCTGTTCGATGACGAGTGGGAAGACCACTGGTGGCCGACCCCGATACCGACGCCCGAGCGCGCGGTTCCGGACGCGGCGCTCGACGGCTCGATCGCCGAGGCCGCCGAATGAGCGACGTTCAGCAGAGCGCCGTCAGGGTGGACGGCGCGGACTTTCGGGTCTGGACGGCGGGTTCGGGGCCGAAGGTCGGGGTGTTCGCGGGCTTCGGCGGGCTTTTGCAGTGGACGCCGTTCCTGTGCAAGCTGGCCGAGACCCGCACCGTGGTCGTGCCCTCGCTGCCGGGCTTTCCGGGCGGCGGCGGACGCGCGCATGTGGCGCTGGACAGCCAGCTCGACTGGCTGCTGATGGTGCGCGAGATCCTCAACGGCGCGGCGCTGGAGGGCGAGGACCTGATCGGCATTTCGCTCGGCGCCGCGCTCGCCGCCGATGTCACCGCGATCTGGCCGCACAAGACCAAGCGCCTGGTTCTGGTCTCCCCGCTGGGGATCTGCGACGGCCATGCGCCGATCGCCGACCCCTGGGGCGTCACGCCGCAAAATCTGCCCGCCTTGCTATGCGCCAATCCACAGGCGCTGGAGGCGCATCAGAAAATGCCGGAGGGCGCCGACGAGCTTGAGTGGGAGGTCTCCCAGATCCGCGCCAACGAGGCCGCCGCGCGCCTGCTGTGGCCGAACGGGGATATCGGGCTCGGCAAGCGGATCGGCCGGATCTTCTGCGACACGTTCATCGTCTGGGGAGCGGCCGACAAGGTGGTTCCCGAAAGCCATCGCCCGCTCTACAAGAACGGGCCCTGCGGCAAGGTGACCGAACGCGTGCTGAACGGGGCCGGACACCAAGCGGATTTTGACTGTCCGGACGAGCTTGCTTCCATGATCGACGATTTCTTGGGGAATTGAACATGAGTAAATATCAGCCGCCGGCCGATGTGACGGCGCAAACAGCCGAGTTCCTGCGCAAGGTCAATTCGCTGAACCTGACGCCGATGGTTGAACTCACGGCCAAGCAGGCGCGTGAACAGATGGAGCGCGCCGTCGCCGCGCGGGATCTGCCGCCGCCGGAAATCAAGGGCACCCGCGAGCTGCGCATTCCCGGACCAGCCGGTCTGATCCCGGCGCGGCTTTACATTCCGCGCGAGAATGCCGCGAACCCGCCGGGCCTGCTGGTCTACTACCATGGCGGCGGGCATGTGATCGGCAGCCTGTTCAGCCATGACGCCAGTGCGCGGGGGCTTTGTCACAACGGGCGCTGCGCGGTGCTGTCCATCGACTACCGCATGGCGCCCGAGGACAAGTTCCCGGCCTCGGTCGACGACAGCTACGCGGCCCTGGTCTGGGCGCATGAGAATGCCGGCAAACTCGGGGTCGATCCCGCCAAGATCGCGGTCGGCGGCGACAGCGCGGGCGGCAATCTGGCGGCGGTGGTCGCCCTGATGGCCCGCGACCAGGGCGGCCCGAAGCTCAGCTTGCAGGTGCTGATCTATCCGCTGGTGGACTACCGCTGCAAGGGCAAGAGCTATGATCAGTTCGCCAAGGGCTATGGCATTCTCGAGAAAAGCACGATGCTCTGGTTCCAGCAGCACTACCTCGGCAAATCGAAGAAGAACCACAACGACTGGCACGCCTCGCCCTTGTTGGCGGAGTCCCATGCCGGTCTCGCGCCGGCGATCATCATTGCCGCGGGCTGCGACGTGTTGCGCGACGAGGCGCGGGCCTATGCGGGCAAGCTGACGGCAGCGGGCGTGTCAGTCGAGTTCAAGGAGTATCCGGGCGTTCTGCACGGATTCTTCGGCCTGACGCAGATGATCGACGAGGCGGATGCGGCCAATCTGGCGGCCGGCCGCGCGCTGGTTGCGGCGATGGCGGGCTAGGAGGCCGGGCCGGGCATTTGCCGGCGGCTCTTGCGCTTGCCTTCATCGGGGCGCAACGTGCCGGGGAATTTCGACTTTTTCCGTATCGCGGCGCCCGCCGCAAAGGTGTGTCATGAACGCAGTCATCGAGGAACGTCGCGGTTCCGTTCTGGTCCTGAAGCTGAACAACCCGCCGGTGAACGGTCTCGGCGCCGCCTTGCGGACCGCATTGACCGCCGCCATCAGGGCCGGCCAGGCGGATAACGCGGTCGCCGCCTTCGTGGTCACCGGCGAGGGGCGGATGTACAGCGCCGGCGCCGATATCCGCGAGTTCGGCTCCACCCCGCCGGCGGGCACCCCGGATCTGAATGATGTGATCGCCAGCCTGGAGAACTCGTCCAAGCCCGTGGTCTCGGCGATCCACGGCGTCGCCGCTGGCGGCGGGCTGGAACTGGCGCTGGGCACCCACTACCGGGTCGGCGCGGCCAAGACCCGGATCGGGCTGCCCGAAGTCACTCTCGGCATCCTGCCCGGCGCCGGCGGCACCCAGCGCCTGCCGAGGCTGATCGACATCAACACGGCGCTGGACCTGATCACCTCAGGCCGGCTGATCTCGGTGAACGAGGCGCACAAGCTCGGCGTCATCGACGAGGTCGTGGAAGGCGATGTGCTGGAAGCGGCGGTCAAGGCGGCGGAGCGGCTGGCCGCCTCCGGCGCGGCGCCACGTCGTTCGCGCGATCAGTCCGTCGGCCTCGCCGCCGCCAAGGCCGATCCCAAGCTGTTCGAGACCTTCGCCAAGACCATGGCCAAGGCGGCGCGGGGGATGAACGCGCCGTATGCCTGTGTGCGCTGCGTCGAGGCGGCGGCGACCATGGATTTCGACGCCGGCCTCAAATACGAGCGCGAGGAGTTCAACAAGCTGGTGACGGCGACCGAATCCGCCGCCATGCGCCACGTCTTCTTCGCCGAGCGCGAGGTGGCGAAGATCCCGGACATTCCGGCCGACACGCCGGTCAAGGACATCAAGTCCGCGGCGATCATCGGCTGCGGCACCATGGGCGGCGGGATCGCGATGAACTTCGCCAATGTCGGCATCCCGGTCACCATCGTCGAGACCGAGCAGGCGGCGCTGGATAAGGGCATGGCGCGCATCCAGGGCAATTACGCCAATACGGTTTCCAAGGGCCGGCTCTCCCAGGAGGCGATGGACCAGCGGATGAGCCTGCTGACCGGCACCACGGACATGAATGCCGTCGCTTCGGCCGACATCGTCATTGAGGCGGTGTTCGAGGAGATGAGCGTCAAGAAGCAGATCTTCACCAAGCTCGATGCGATTGCCAAGCCCGGCGCGATCCTCGCGACCAATACCTCGACCCTGGATATCAACGAGATTGCCTCGGTCACCAAGCGGCCGGAAGCCGTGGTCGGCACGCATTTCTTCAGCCCGGCCAATGTGATGCGGCTCTTGGAGAATGTGCGCGGCGCCAAATCCTCGCCCGAGACCATCGCCTCGGTCATGAACCTCGGCAAGACCATCAACAAGGTCGCGGTGCTGGTCGGCGTGTGCGACGGTTTCGTCGGCAACCGTATGCTGCATCAGTACGGACGCGAGGCGAACTTCCTGATCGAGGAAGGCGCGCTGCCGCAGCAGGTCGACAAGGTGATCTTCGATTTCGGCTTCCCGATGGGGCCCTTCACCATGGGCGACATGGCAGGCCTCGACATCGGCTGGGCGGTGCGCAAGCGCAAGGCGGCGGAACGCCCGTCGAACCAGCGCTATTCGGCGGTCGCGGACAGGATCTGCGAGCAGGGACGCTTCGGACAGAAGACCGGCGCCGGATGGTACCGCTACGAGGCCGGCAACCGCACGCCGGTCCCGGATCCCGCGATCGAGGCGCTGATCATCCAGGCCTCCAAGGACGCGGGCATCGAGCGGCGCCAGATCTCCGACGAGGAAGTGCTGAAGCGCTGCCTCTATCCGTTGGTGAATGAAGGCGCGAAGATCCTGGAGGAGGGATTGGCGATCCGCTCCTCTGATATCGACGTGATCTGGGTGCATGGCTACGGTTTCCCGCGCTATCGCGGCGGGCCGATGTTCTGGGCCGACACGATCGGGCTGGACGAGGTCTATGCGGCCATGAGCCGGTACCACGCGGAACATGGGGAGCTGATGCGCCCGGCGAAACTGCTGGAGAAACTTGCCAAGGAAGGTAAGAAATTCAGTGACTTCAAAGGATGAATTAAGAATTTGAACGAATAATAATCACAGGCTTGGCCGGCGGTCCGCGGCGCGGTGGCTGGATCTGGCCGGGAAGCGATGGTATCTGACCCTGGCGCAAGCGAGCAGGGTTTTGGGAGATGGGACAATGCGGGAAGCGGTAATCGTATCGACGGCGCGTACGCCAATTGGAAAAGCGTTTCGCGGCGCCTTTAACAACACCCATGGCGCGACGATGGGCGGCCATGTCGTCAAGGCCGCGGTCGAGCGCTCGGGTCTTGACCCCGCCGAGATTGAGGATAGCGTCATCGGTTGCGGCTTCCCCGAGGGGGCGACCGGCCACAACGTGGCCCGGCAGATCATGCTCCGGGCCGGTCTTCCGGTGACCTCCGGCGGCACGACGGTAAACCGGTTCTGCAGCTCGGGCCTTCAGGCGATCTCGATGGCGGCCCAGCGGGTGGTCATGGACCGGGTGCCGGCAATGGTCGCGGGCGGCTTGGAATCGATCAGCCTGATCCAGCCCAACATGAACCTCACCCACTACAAGGAACCAAGCCTGGAAGAGACCAAGCCGGCGATCTGGATGCCGATGATCGAGACGGCGGACAATGTCGGTCACCGCTACGGCGTGACGCGCGAGGCGCAGGACGAATACGCCTGCGAGAGCCAGCGCCGCACCGCCGCCGCGCAGCAGGCCGGGAGGTTCGACGACGAAATCGTCCCGCTGGCCTCGACGATGCTCGTCAAGGACAAGGAGACCGGCGAGATCAGCTCGAAGGAGGTGCTCCTGGACAGAGACGAGGGGAACCGTCCGGGCACCAACATGGAAGGCCTTCAGGGCCTCGAGCCGGTGCGCGGCGCCGGCCACTTCATCACCGCCGGCAATGCCAGCCAGCTGTCCGACGGGGCGTCAGCCTGCGTGGTCATGGACGCCAAACTGGCCGAAAAACGCAATATCGAGCCGCTGGGGCTGTACAAGGGCCTCGCCGTCGCAGGATGCGAGCCGGACGAGATGGGCATCGGCCCGGTCTTCGCGGTGCCGAGGCTGCTGGAACGCCACGGTCTGAAGATGGACGATATCGATCTCTGGGAGCTGAACGAGGCCTTCGCGGTGCAGGTGCTCTATTGCCGCGACAAGCTTGGCATTCCGAACGAGAACCTGAATGTCAGCGGCGGATCGATCTCCATCGGCCATCCCTATGGCATGAGCGGCGCCCGGATGACCGGCCACGCCCTGATCGAGGGCAAGCGGCGGGGCGCCAAGAACGTGGTGATCACCATGTGCGTCGGAGGCGGCATGGGTGTGGCCGGCCTCTTCGAAGTGCTCTAGGCGGGAGGTGGCGATGGAACTGATCCTGACACCGGCGGAACAGAAATTCCGGGACGAAGTGCGGGAATTCCTCGCGGCGAACGTGCCGGAGGACATCAAGCGCAAGACGATGACCGGCTATCGTCTGAGCAAGGAGGAACACGTCTCCTGGCAGAAGACGCTTTACGAGAAGGGCTGGATCGCGCCGAGCTGGCCGGTCGAGCATGGCGGAACCGACTGGACGCCAATGCAAAAGCACATCTTCCAGGAGGAATGCGCCTCGGCCGGCGCGCCGCCGGTTCTGGCCTTCGGCGTCGTCATGGTCGCGCCGGTGATCTTGAAGTTCGGGACCCAGAAGCAGAAAGATTATTACCTGCCGAGGATCCTGCGGTCCGACGACTGGTGGTGTCAGGGTTATTCCGAGCCGGGTTCGGGGTCCGATCTCGCCTCGCTGCGCACCAAGGCGGTGCTGAACGGTGACCACTACATCGTGAACGGCCAGAAGACCTGGACCACCATGGCCCAGCACGCGAACATGATGTTCTGCCTAACCCGCACCGACGACAGCGGCAAGCGCCAGGAGGGCATCACCTTCCTCTTGATCGACATGGATCAGCCCGGCGTCACGGTGCAGCCGATCACCACCATCGACGGCAGCCAGGAAATCAACAACGTCTTCCTCGAGGATGTGAAGGTGCCGGTCGAGAACCGGGTGGGCGAGGAAGGCAAGGGCTGGACTTACGCTAAGTATCTCCTCGGCCACGAGCGGACCAGCATCGCCGCCGTCGGGCGCTCGAAGGCGCAACTCGCCCGGCTGCGGGACATCGCCAAGGTTGAACAGCAGGACGGCCGTCCGCTGATCGAGGACGAGGCGTTCCAGAAGAAGCTCGCCGAGATCGAGATCGACCTTCTGGCTTTGGAATCCCTGGTCCTGCGAGTGCTTTCCGACGAAAGCGCCGGCAAGGGGCCGGGGCCCGAGGCGTCCTTCCTCAAGATCCGCGGCACCGAGGTGCAGCAGGGCATCACCGAGCTTCTGGTCGAGGCGATCGGGAACTACGCGCACCCCTATGTCCCCGAGGCGATGCAGACCGGCTGGAACGAGGATCCGATCGGGCCGGAATACGCCGCCTCCATCGCGCCGCACTATTTCAACTGGCGCAAGGCGTCGATCTACGGCGGGTCGAACGAGATCCAGAAGAACATCATCGCCAAGGCGGTGCTCGGCCTCTAGGGCCGGGCCCGGGCGGCGCGCTGAAAATCGAGGGTTCCATGAGTTTCGCTTTCAACGACGATCAGAAACTGCTGGCCGAAAGCGCCGACCGGTTCATTCTGGATGACTACGCGTTCGAGACGCGCCGCAAGATCATGGCGATGGAGGGCGGGTTCAGCCGCGAGATCTGGAGCCAGTTCGCCGAGCTCGGCTGGCTGGCTCTGCCGATCCCCGAGGCGCATGGCGGGCTCGGCGGATCGACCGTCGATACGGCCGTGCTGATGGAGTGCCTCGGGCGCGGCCTCGTGGTGGAGCCGTATCTCGCCGCCGTGGTTCTGGGCGCCGGCGCGGTCGCCGAGGCCGGCAGCGACGCGCAGAAGAACGGCATCCTTCCGGGTGTCGCCGAGGGCACGACCCTGCTCGCCTTCGCCCATGTCGAGCCGAAGGCGCGTTTCAATCTCAATCATGTCGAGACCCGCGCGGCAAAGGATGGCGCGGGCTATGCCCTGACCGGGGCGAAGGCGGTGGTGCACAACGCGGAGTCCGCCGATACGCTGATCGTCTCCGCCCGCACCAGCGGCTCGGTGACGGACGCGGACGGTGTGACATTGTTCCTGATCGACCGCGCGGCGGCGGGCGTCACCTTGCGCTCCTATCCGACGATTGACGGCCTGCGGGCCTCTGAAGTGATGCTGGACGGGGTGAAGGTCGGTGCCGACGCGGTGCTGGGAGAGGTCGGCAAGGCCATGCCCGCGGTCGAGGCGGTGGCCGACCGGGCCAGCGTTCTGCTCTGCGCCGAGGCGGCCGGCGCCATGGATGCCGCCGTCAAACTGACGGTCGAGTACATGAAGACCCGGGTTCAGTTCGGGCGGCCGATCGGCGAGTTCCAGGTGCTTCAGCACCGCGCCGTCGAGATGCTCGGCGCCAAGGAGTTTTCCCGCGCGCTTACCTACCGGGCAGCTGGTGTCGTCGACGGCGCCAATCCCCGCGAACGCGCGCGCGCCGTCTCCGCCGCCAAGGTCGAGATGGGCCGCGCGGGCAGGAAGATCGGCCAGGACGGCGTGCAACTGCACGGCGGCATGGGCATGACCGACGACATGGCGGTGGGACACTATTTCAAGCGCCTGACCATGATCGACGTGATGTTCGGCAATGCCGACCACCACATGCGCCGCTTCGCCCGTCTCGCCTAACCGTTTCCACCCAACGCGCAAACGCGCCCCCAAAAGCAACAAGAGCAACAGGATTTGAGGAGACTGCCATGATCCCGGAGATGACCGAGCGCTCTCAGAAACTCCGCGCCCGAGTCCAGGCGTTCATGGACGAAAACGTCTATCCGAACGAGGAACTGTACTATCGCCAGGTCGATGAGGGGGACCGCTGGGCGGAGCCGCCGATCCTGACCGAGCTCAAGGCCAAGGCGAAGGCCCAGGATCTGTGGAACCTGTTCCTTCCGGAATCCGACAAGGGCGCCGGGCTCACCAATCTCGAATACGCGCCGATTTCCGAGGTTATGGGCAAGGTCTCCTTTGGCTCCGAGGTTTTCAACTGCTCGGCGCCGGACACCGGCAACATGGAAGTGCTGGAGCGCTATGCCACCGAGGAGAACAAGGAAAAGTGGCTGAAGCCGCTGCTCGCCGGCGAAATCCGCTCGGCCTTCGCGATGACCGAGCCGGCGGTCGCGTCCTCCGATGCCACGAACATCGAATCCTCCATTGTTCGGGATGGTGACGAATACGTCATCAACGGCCGCAAATGGTGGACCTCGGGCATCATGGACAAGCGCTGCAAGATCCTGATCTTCA
>JAYOEU010000019.1:0-38637 GCA_038116915.1 Alphaproteobacteria bacterium | reverse complement strand
CGAAGACCTGGGCGACGATACCGCTGGTCAGCGGCACGGTGCCGAGCCAGATCAGCCCGATCGTGCCACAAAACACCAGGATCGAGGTCTCGCTCAATGGGGTCAGCATGAAAATGCTGATCGCGATCGCCCGCAGGAGATAGATGCCGGTCAGCAGGACCTTCTTGCGGAACCGCCCGCCGAGATATCCGGCGAACCACGATCCGACCATGTTGAAGCCGGCGATGGTCACCAGCGCGGTCGACGCGAAACCGGCATCGAAGCCCTGGTCCACGATGAAGGCCGGCAGATGCGTTGCGACGAACTGAACCTGAAAGCCGCAGACGAAAAAGCCGATGGTCAGCAGCACATAGCCCGAATGCCGGCGCGCTTCCGTCAGCGCCTGGCGGAGGTTCTGGTTCGGGCCGCTCCCGCCGGCGCGGGCCGCGACCGACCGGTCCGTCGCCTGCCCCATCCAGAAGGCGATCGGCAGGCCGAAGACGAAACACAGCGCCAGCGCGATCAACGCATTGCTCCAGCCCTGGGCCTCGATCAGGAACTGGGTCGCCGGAATGATCGCAAGCTGCCCCGCCGTCGCGCCGACCGCGACCAGTCCGAGCCAGGTGGAGCGCTTTTCCTCCGGCGCGACCTTGCCGACCGCGCCCAGCAGGACCGGCATGCCGCAGGCGCTGACCCCCATTCCTACCAGCACGCCGCCGCCTAGGATCATCGCCTCGGGTACGCTGGAATAGGCCATCAGGACAAGGCCCGCGCCATAGAAGGCACAGCCCACCGCGATGGTACGTCCGACGCCCCACTTGTCCGACACAGCGCCGGCGAAGGGCGCCATGACGCCGTTGAGCACCGCCTGCACGGCGAAGACCAGGGACAGGGTCTCCCGGTCCCAGCCGAGTTCCAAGGTGACCGGCCGCATGAGCAACCCGAAACTTTGGCGCACCCCGAAGGCAAGCCCGACGATCAGCAAGGCGCCGAGCAGCACCATTACGGCGGAGCGGTTGACGGTCGACATGGCGGTTCTCCCGATGCGGGCCGGAAACGGGCCTGGGGTTAGCCCCGGTTCCGGATCACGAGCCGCTGCTTTTCGTCGTGGCGGCGTTTCAATTCGCGCAGCACCAGCGCCGCGCAGTCGGTGGGGGTATGGCTGACATCGATGCGGATCGGCTGTTCGGCCTCCGCCGGTTCCTCCAGGGTGGCGAACTGGCTGTCGAGCAGGGCCGGCGGCATGAAGTGCGAGCGGGCCTCCATGCGTTTGCGGATCAGGTCCTTGCTGCCTGCGAGATAGACAAGATGGCAGTCCTCGCGGTCGCCGATCAGGACGTCACGATAGGCCGCGCGCAGGGCCGAACAGGCGACCACCAGATGCTGCTTGCGGGCGATATAGGCGTCGACCTGTTCCGCGATCAGCAGCAGCCATGGCCAGCGGTCGCTGTCATCCAGCGGGGTGCCGCCCCGCATCTTGGCGACGTTCGCGGGCGGATGAAACTCGTCCCCCTCGGCGAAGGCGCATCGCAGACGTTCGGCGAGATATTCGCCGACCGTGGTCTTGCCGGAGCCGCTCACCCCCATGATCAGCACGATCATGCCCCGTCGCTCCAGTCGCTGTGGAAATCGCCGGGCCGGTCGATCCGCCGGTAGCCGTGGGCGCCGAAGGTGTCGCGCTGGGCCTGGATCAGATTGGCAGGCAGCCGGGCGCTGGTATAGCCGTCGAAATAGGCAAGCGAGGCGGACAGCGCCGGAAGCGGAATTCCGGCGGCGAGTCCCGCCGCGATCACCCGCCGCAACGCCGGGATGGCGCGGTCCAGCATATCCGCAAAGCTCGGCGCCATGATCAGGTTCGCGGGCGCCGGATCAGTAGCGAAGGCGCCGGCGACCTCGTCCAGGAAGCCGGCCCGGATGATGCACCCCGCCCGCCAGATCCGCGCCACCCGGTCGAGGGCCAATTCCCAGCCACTCGCCTCGCTGGCGGCGGCGAGCACGGCGAAACCCTGGGCATAGGCGCAGATCTTTCCGGCCAGCAAGGCATCTGCGAGATCCTGGCGCGCGACCGCCGGCATGGCTCCGCCAGCTCTGGGAAAGCGATCGGCGGCGGCGGCGCGTTCGGACAGCAGCGAGGAGACCACCCGGGCGCCGACAGCCTCGGCGATGGTCGGTGCGGCGACCCCCAGTTCCAGCGCCGCGATCGAGGCCCAGCGCCCGGTGCCCTTCTGTCCGGCGCCGTCCAGCACCAGATCTACCAGCGGCGCGCCGGTCCCGGGATCCCGCTTGCGCAGGACCATGCCGGTGATGTCGATCAGATAGGAGGCGAGCGGCCCGCCGCGCCAACCCTCGAAGATCCCGGCGATCTCCGGCGCGCCCAAGCCCTCGCCCCGAGCCAGAAGGTCATAGATCTCGGCGATCAGTTGCATGTCGGCATACTCGATGCCGTTATGCATCATCTTCACGAAATGCCCGACGGCGGCGGCATTGCCGAGCCGCGCCGCGCAGGGCGCGCCATCGTCGGCCTTGGCGGCGATCGAAAGCAGCACCGGCTCCAGCCGCGCGAAGACATCCGCGCCGCCGCCGGCCATCAGGGCCGGGCCATGCCGCGCGCCTTCCTCGCCGCCGGAAACACCGAGACCAAGATATCCGAGCCCGGCCTCGGCCACCCGCGCCTGCCGGCGCGCGGTGTCCTGATAGTCGGAATTGCCGCCATCGGCGATCACGTCGCCGGGCGAAAGGAGCGGCAGCAGCGCCTCGATCGCCTGATCCACCGCCGGCCCGGCCGTGATCATCAGCAGCACCGCGCGGGGCACCCTCAGCGCCGCCACGAAGCCCGCGAGATCGCCATGGGCGTCGACGGAACCGGCCTCGCTTTCAGCAGTGGCGAGCAGCGCCGGATCACGCTCATACCCGGCAACGGCAATGCCCCGGTCGGCGATATTGAGCGCCAGATTCCGGCCCATCACGCCGAGCCCCAGCACTCCGATTTCCGCGTCCGCCATGCCCGATGTCCCGCCCCTTCCCGCTCCGTTCCTGATTACGCGGGTTCGCGCCGGTTTGTCCATCATCTGGGTGGAGGACCGTGGGTTTCCGTCGCGCCCCAGCCGTATTCCCGGCGAAGGCCGGGGCCGACGCCTGAAGCTGGTCCGCATGACGGGTCGTGGAGCACTCTCACAGTTCCAGGAAAATGCTCCACCATCCCGAGCTTGCAGGCGCCTCGGGCGTCGGCCCCTAGAACACCCCCGCCGCCAGGCCGGCGGCCATGGCCATGCCGAGTTCCTCGCATTGGGCAACGAAGGCCTCGTCCCAGTCGCCCCGGCAGATCAGCGGGTCCTGGACCGCGCGCCAGCGCAGGCCGGTGATGATCGTCTCGACACCCCGCCGGGTGCCGGTGCCGTCCATGCCGGCGCGGATGTAGAGGGCATAGGGCTTGCCCTGGGCCTTCTCGAGCACCGGATAGTAGGTGCGGTCGAAGAAATCCTTCAGTGCCCCGCTCATATAGCCGAGATTCTCGGTGGTCCCGAGGATGACCGCACCGGCGGCCAATACGTCCTCGGGGCCGGCCTCGAACGGCGTCTTGGCGATGGTCTCGACACCGGTAATTTCGGGATGGCGCGCGCCTGCCAGAACCGCGTCGCGCAGCCGCTGGGTGTTCGGCGAGGGAATATGAGCCACGATCAACAAGCGTTTCATGTTCCGGCCCCTGCCGTTGCCAATTGCCGCGTCCCGCCAACACATAGGCGATCGGTATCGCCGCCGGCCGTTCGTTTCCCTCCGCGCCCGCCTTCCCGCTTGCGCCCGGGCGGCCGAGGCGGCTGAATGCCGAAAAGCCATCATCCACGGGAGGACACCACATGGGCAAGCTCGACAACAAGGTCGCGATCATCACCGGCGGTTCGGGCGGCATCGGCCGGGCGGCGGCGCGGCTGTTCACGTCCGAGGGCGCCAAGGTCATGCTGGTCGACCTCAACGAGGGCAAACTGGCCGAGGTCGCGCACTCGATCGGTGAGGACAAATGCGCCTATATGGCCGCCGACGTGACCGACGCAGAGCAGGTGAAAGCCTATATCGCCAAGACCGTGGAGCGCTTCGGCGGCGTCGATGTCTCGCTGCTGAACGCCGGCATCGAGGGCAAGATCGCGCTGATCCAGGACCAGGGCGAGGATGATTTCGACAAGGTGATCGCGGTCAATGTGCGCGGCGTCTGGCTCGGCCTGAAATACACCATGCCGGAAATGGCGAAGCGCGGCGGCGGCTCGATCGTCATCACCTCCTCGACCGCCGGGATTCGGGCGGTGCCGCGTCTCGCGCCCTATATCGCCAGCAAGCACGCGGTGATCGGCCTGATGCGCTCGGGCGCCATGGAGGGCGCCAAGGACAAGATCCGGGTCAATACGGTCAACCCCTCACCCATCGACACCGACATGATCACGCGGCTGGAGGACACCATCAATCCGAACCGCGGAAACGCCCAGCCGATGGCCGACTTCACGCCGCTGCGCCGCTATGGCGAGCCCGAGGAGGTGGCGCGGCTGATGCTGTTCCTCGGCTCCGAGGAGAGCTCGTTCTGCACCGGCGGCGTCTACATGGTCGACGGCGGCGTCTCCGCCGGGCGCAATTGAGGCGGACAGCACATGATGTCGACGCGACCCTTCGAGACGCACGCTCGCGCGCGCTCCTCAGGGTGAGTCCTGCACTTGTTCCACTCACCCTGAGAAGATGCGCAGCATCGTCTCGAAGGGTCCCGTCAAAACCACCAAACCACTTCCTTCCAGGAGCACCCCATGCGTTTCAATGACCGCCGCAAGCGTTTCCGGGCCGTTCTGAACGGCGACCGCTGCGTCCATCCAGGCTCCGTCTTCGATCCGATCTCGGCCCGGATCGCCGAGGATATCGGCTTCGAGATCGGCATGTTCGCCGGCTCGATTGCGTCCTTCACGGTGCTCGGCGCACCGGACCTGATCGTGCTGACCCTGACCGAGTTCGCTCAGCAGGCGCAGAGGATCAACCGGGCCTCGGAGATCCCGCTGATGGTCGATGCCGATCACGGCTACGGCAATGCGCTGAACGTCAAGCGGACGGTCGAGGAGCTGGAGATGGCCGGAATCTCCGGCATGTCGATCGAGGATACTGACCTGCCCCAGCCCTTCGGCACGGTCGGCCAGACGAAACTACTCTCGGTCGAGGAAGGCGTCGGCAAGATGAAGGGCGCACTGGCGGGCCGCAAGGACCCGGATCTCGTCATAGCGGGCCGCACCAGCGCCGCGGCGGTGACCGGCATCGACGATGCGATCGCCCGGGCCAAGGCCTATGAAGCCGCCGGCGTCGATGCGATCTTCCTGGTCGGCGTTAAGAGCCGTGACGAACTCGACAAGGCGGCCGCCGCGATCAAGCTGCCGTTCATCCTGGGCGGCGGCGGTGGGCCGGAGATGATGGATCTCGACTATCTCTCCTCCCGCAACGTGCGGATCTGCCTGCAGGGCCATCAGCCGTTCTCGGCGGCGGTCCAGGCAGTGCATGATACCTTGAAGGCCCTGCGCGAGGGCACCCAGCCGAAAGACCTGAAAGGCATCGCCTCGGCGGATCTTATGAAGCGGGTTACCCGTGACGCGGACTATCAGCGTTGGACGAAGGATTTTCTCGGATAGGGAACGGCTATCCGCCTTCGAGCATAAAGAGCTCGTCGTGAATGCGCTGCGCCGTGGGTTTCCGGAACCCGGGCGTCACCTGCTCCAGCAGGTCGAGCCGGGACTGCAGCATACCGAGATCGAAATCGTTCTTGTTGCTTTCGGCAATGGACTCCCGGTAAACACGCACCTGCTCTAACCGCCAACGGTAGGATGCATCGATTGCGCCTTCGAAGCGACCGAGGATGTCGCGGGCGATCAGTTCATGCGAAGAGAATGGGCCGTCCAGCGAGAAATACACGCTCAGATCGCGCTCGCGCGCTTCGCGGCCATGAGCGAAGACGTCCTCGCCTTCAACCAGCAGCCGCCGCGCCAGATCCGCAGCCTCGTGCGGCGTGCGGGCCACGCGGTTGACCCGATTGCTGACATACCAGTGCGAAACGCAGGCGCCCTCGGGGACCAATGAGATGACCGGCCGCTCCATAAGCGCTGCTTCCGACCCGGTCGTGCAGCTTGTGTGCAGTACAAGTTCCGCGGCCATGATCCAGGCCAGGTTGTTGCCCGCGCGCATGATGTGGAAACGATCGCACCCGGCATAGCGCTCTACCCAGGGCTCAAACCGTTCCGAGGGATGGGGGCGGATGACGATATTGTGGTCCGGCAGTCCGGCGCGCAAAAGTTCCAAGGTTTCGCGCATGGCGACAAAGCTCGCCTGGTCGTGCGACACGTGGTCGTAAAAGGTCTGATGCCCTTACGGGTCATCGGGATCCAGCCAGCCGATATCCGCGCAAACTCGAAAATACCGATCGAGATCGCCCCAGACCGAGTTCACGGCACAGGTGTTCGAGTTCACCAGCACCATCGGACCGTATTTCCCTGCCAAGGCCTCGGCCTCGCCCCTCAGCATCCGATTCAGGGGCGCCCGCGCCAGATCGCCGCGCGGATTGCCGGTGACCAGAACCTGCTCGTCCCGAAAACCCCGCTGCTCGATCAAAATCCGGCGGTAGATCTCGTTGGGGGCATAGACGACCTCGCAATATTGCGCGACCTCGGGATCGATATCCTTCAGCAGGCATTCCGGATCGGCAATCGCGAAGCCCTCCTCGTCGATCGCGGCAATCTGATGGCCGGCGCCCACGGCCCGACGCATATGCGTGGTCTGGATCTTGTTCAGGCCTTTCAGGAAAACCAACCCCGGCGGCAAGACGACGAGATTGGCGACAATCGCACGTTGCCAGCCGATCACCACTTTCACACCCGCGGCCGCGACTGACGCCGCGATCAGGAGCTTGGCATCAAGCTCGCGGTTCTGACTTTCCACGGGGATGTAAAGCACGGGATTGGCGACGGACATGCTCATCCGGGACCCCGACGTATACCGCTGCGGGAGTGTTTCATTCGTCCGCGCTCAAACCAACGCATCCCGCGCCGCAGCATCCTTCTCCGCCTCCACCTCCATCGCGGCATAGTCGCGCACCACCCCTCTCGCGGCTTCGGCGACGGCCCATTCCCGCGCCTTCACCATCAGAGTCAATGCCTCGTTGAAGGGGACGGGAATTCCAAGCGCTTTCGCCTCGCGCACCAGCGCGCCGTTCAACGAGTCGATCTCGGTCGGACGGGCGGCTTCCATATGCTGCTGCATCGAGGGTTTGTTGAACCGCAGGAACGTGTGCGCCTTGATGTAGCCGATCGGGTCAGACTGGGTCAGAGTGATGCCCTTGGCCTTCACCACCGCCATCACTTCCTCGAGTATCCGGGTTTGCAATTCGCTCGCCGCCGCGTGCCGGGCCACCTCGCCGGACCGCATGCCCGACACCGCGCAAAGCGCGTTGATAGCGCAGTTATGCACGAACTTGCTCCAGATGACGCTGGTGATGTCGGGGGCGATCTCAGGCTCGAACCCCGCGTCCCGAAGCGCCGCGGCGAAGGCCTCCACGCGGGGCGACCCACCGCCATCGAGTTCTCCGAGATAGGTTTGACCCGCATTGGTGTGGACGGAATGGCCGGGCCCCGCCATGGCCGCGCTGTGATAGCTGATCCCGCCGACAACGCGCTCCTTGCCCAATGTGTCGACCAGCGCTTCCACATTGCCGATGCCGTTCTGCAGGGTCACGGCCCAGCCCTCGGGTTTCAGCACCGTCGCCGCCGTCGCCGCCGCCGCGACGGTCCCCGTAGTGTGCGGATGGAAGAGCACGACATCCGCCGTGCCGGCGAGGCCGCCGGCCTGGGTGGTGGCCTTCACCGGGTAGCTATTGTCTCCGGTCACCCCTGAAAGCCGGAACCCGCCGCGGTTGATCGCATCCACATGGGCCTGATTCACGTCTAGGAAATCCACCTTGTGACCCTTGGCAGAAAGCCGAAGTCCATAGAGCCCGCCCATGGCGCCGGCGCCGACGACACAATACCGCATAATGATCCTCTCTTCCGTTCTCAACGTAAGATCTTAATATCGCTATGATCAGGTTGCGAGCCTGTCGCGATCGAAATCGCCTGGAACAATCAATGACAAGCGAAAAGCAGCTCAAAACCCGTTCCGCGATCAGTTTGCGCACTATTCTCCAAAGCTTGCTCGTCGCCGTGGTCCTCCCCTCGGCGGGGATTGTGGCGGGGATGGTGAACTTCGAGGCCCGCAAGGCGCTAAGCGAGCTTGCCGAGTCGCAGTTCCGGACCGTCGCCCAAGGCGCCACGGCGAAGATCCACGAGCATCTCGGCAGCGTGTCCAGAGGCCTGAATGAGATCGAGTTCCTGCTGAATCAGCACGCGTTAAGTCTTAGTGACGAAAACGACATCAAGGCCCACCTGCTCACCCAGGCGGTCTCCTATCCGAAGGGTACCTTGGTCGGTTACGGCTCCGCGGAAAGAAGGACCTACATTCTGGCGCGGCGTGGCGAGTTCGGGGCCACGATCCTGCACAACGGCCTGTCGGAAATTCACCGCGCGCATGGCGGCGCCGGGGCGCCGGAGGATTACCGGAACAGCGCCTGGTTCAAGCGCGGCATCGAGGCGAAGGCGCCGGCTTGGACCAAAACCTATGCCTTTGCCGATGGCCGCGCCGGGGTGTCCGCCGTTCTGGCGCATGGCGGCACCGAGACGACGCCGCCGGTCGGCGTGTTCCATGTCGATATTCCGCTATCCGCGATGGAGAACTGGCTCGGCTCCCTGGATATCGCGGGCAAAGGGCACATTTTCATCGCCCATCACGACAACACCATCGCCGCCACGCCGCGTATCGACGGCCAGGCCAATCCCGCGTTCGAAGGGTTGTTGAAGGCGGGTCTCGCCACCTTGAACCGAGGCACCCATGCCCTGGATGCCGGTGAAATCGAATCCGCAGGGTTCCTTCATCAGGACAAGAACTACCACATCGCCATTATCGGCGCCGAGGCGATCAGGGGGCTTGATTGGCATGTCGGCGTGCTGGTGCCCGAAGCGGATATTCTAAGGCTGGCGATCGAAAGGATGACCGGGGCGGTCCTGTTCGCCGGTGGAGCCGCGATTTTCGTCATCCTGTTGGGGGCGATCTTCGCAAGCCGCCTCTCCGCGCCGTTGCGCGATGTAGCCCATCAACTGGGAGAAGCCGCCAGAATGCGGCTCTCGGACACCCAGGCGAGTGCCTCGATGGTGCAGGAGGTCGCGACTCTCGGTGAGGCCCTAAGCGCGATGAAATCGGGCTTGCGCTCGCTTGAGCGATATGTGCCCCGGGAAGTCGCACGCCGGCTTGTCACCGGCGGCGCGGCGGCATCGATCGGCGTCGAGGAACGCCGGCTGAGCATCTATGTGTCGGATATCGAAGGTTTCACCGGCATCGCGGAAGCGATGGAAGCCGGCGCTCTCGTCTCGGAACTCAATGCCTATTTCGACGATATGACGAAGGCGATCAACGAATGTGACGGGGCCATCGACAAGTTCATGGGTGACGGCATCCTTGCGATGTTCAACGCACCCAATGATGTCCCGGACCACGCCGCCAAGGCCTGCCGTGCCGCCTTGATGTCGCTGGCGATCACCGAATCGGCGGTCGCCGAGAGAACCGGCACCAGCCGGCCGGCCTTTCACATCCGCATCGGCCTAGCGGTCGGCCAGGTGCTTGTCGGCAATGTCGGCTCCAGCGAGCGCTTCGGCTACACCGTGATCGGCGATACCGTCAACGTCGCCGCGCGCCTTGAAGGCGTGAACAAGGCCTATGGCACCCGCATCATCGCCTCGGACGATTTGCGGGACGAGGCGGGCGGCGGTCTCGAATGGCGCCGTCTCGACCGGGTAGCCGTCGCGGGCCGCAGGGGCGGGCTCGGAATTTCCGAATTGCTGGGGCTGAGCGGGCAGGTCGACGCGGCTCGCCTCGAAGCCCGTGATCGCTATGAAGTCGCACTAGACGCCTACTTCGCCGGCGATTTCGCGGCGTCGGCCGAAAGCTTCTCGCATCTGGCCGCGCGGCATCCTGAGGACAAGGCCGCCGCCGTCATGGCGGAGCGCGCAAGGGCAATGGCTGACAACCCGCCGGCGGCGGACTGGGATGGTGTCTACGTTTTCCGCAGCAAGTAGACGGCCTTCTAAAGTTCAGGAGGTCTCTCTGAGGGTATACCCACCAACATGCTTATATAGCGGTCCTTCAGATCGTCGGGTTCGACGCGAACCAACCTTGGAGCGCGCGCCGCATCGATCCCGCGGGCGAACGGACGCCACCACCGACCTCCGGACAGCTCCCACGGCTGGGCATGGAACCGGTATCCGGAAAGCCGGTCGAAACATCCGGGGCCGTTCCGTCGCGCGTCCCATTCCATGAATATGAGGGGCCGGTACTCGGCGATGGTTTTGGCGAGCCCGGCAATTACGCGCTCCTCGTGACCCTCAACGTCGATTTTGATCGCGGTCACCGGCCCCAAATCATTCTCGGTGACAAGTTCATCGCCGATCCGTGCTTCCAGACGCGGCACCCCGTCGGCCTCTGCCCCGTCTCCGGCTTCCAGAAACCTCGACGCCCCCGGATTGCTCCCCTGTTCGGCCAGAAACGCGAGCGACGCATTCACGTCCGACAGACCGACATCGAAGACACGGGCCTTGGATAGGCCGTTCAACGCGAGGTTGGTTCTGAGCCGGTTCAATGTCGGCGGATTCGGTTCGAACACGGCGATCCGCTCGAACGCCGAAGCGAGCAGCACGGCATGATTTCCCAAATTTGCCCCGATATCCAGGAATGTACCCCGCACTCCTCGCGTCAGTTTCCGCATGATCTCGATGTTGCGCTTTTCGTAAGCTCCGAAATGCAGGATTTCGCGGGCGATCTCATCATGGGGATCAAGGGCGAAAACAGCGCCGTCCAGGGCTTCGACGGCAACCTCGCTTTCCCTGGGCAGCAGCCATCGGTCGAGACCGCCGTGGACCAGGAACGGGTACAACGCATAAGCGATGGGTTCGGGCAACCGGGACAAGAGGGTCGCGGCCCGGCGCAATACGACGGGGGCCGTTCCGTGGCGGACGCCGCTGGTCATTCGTATTCCCCAAGGGTGAGCGGATCGTGATCACGCGCGCGATCTTAATCGCACCGTCGGCTTTGCCGAAAGGAATTGCCTCGATCATCGTCTCGCGGCTCTCTTTCCGCTAAGGTTCCGGGGTTGCTGGAACCCGGACCCGGACAAGGATGCCGCCATGAACCTCGTTTTTCGCGATAATGTCTCACTGGCCGGCCGTAACGACGCGTCCTACCGGCATCTCCACGTCAAGCCGGTGACCGGCGCGCTCGGCGCCGAGCCGTTCTAGACCGGCCGGCTCGGCCTCTAACCGGCCAGTTCCCGCATCATCGCCATTACAACCTGTTTGCGCTCAAGGTTGAGACCGATCCCGCGCCGCAGTTCCGCCTCGGCCCGCTCGATGCGCTCGCAACAGCCGTCGAGCCCGAACCGGGCGGTCAACGCGGCAAAGACCTTGGCCTCCCCCGGAACCGTTTCGGCCCCGGTATTCCGTCCCGCCGCCAGTCCCCGGACCCCCTGGCCGAGCCACCAGAGGATCAGTTCCATCCGGCCGGCGAGCGGATCCCCGTCCTCGCCCTTGCCGCGACGCAGCCATTTATCGGCGACACCCAGTAGTTGCTTGCGATTGGCCGGCGGCGCCCCGTCCAGCACCCGCACCGCGTCGCTCAAAACCGCCGGTCCGTCATTGGCGGCAAGTTCCAGCGCCCGTCCGATGCTACCTTCGGCAAGGCGCGTCGCCATCGTCTTAAGGGAGGGCTCCAGATCCGGGATGAACTTGCCGAGCAAGGTTTCGACATGGCCGTCTCCGAGCGGCGACAGATGCAGGGCGCGGCAACGGGACCTTATGGTCGGCAACAATCCGCCTGGCGCATGGCTGACCAGGATCATCAGGGCTCGCTTCGGAGGTTCCTCCAGCAGCTTCAGCATCGCATTGGCCGCGTTGCGGTTCATCTCGTCGACGCTGTCCACCACCACCACGCGCCAGCCGCCGGATGCGGAGGTCAGCCGGAGAAACCCCATCAGGGGCCCGAGATCCTCGATGACGATGTCCCGCCGCAGGACTTTCCGGTCATTCAAGGAGCGCTCGATCGCCAGAAGCCCCGGATGGCCGCCGCCCGCGATCTGACGCGAGACCGGCAGCTCCGGATCGACCGCGAGCCCGGTCGTCGAGGGTCCGAGCTCAGCCTCGCCGAACAGGTCCGGCCCCTCGTCCGCCACTCCGCCGCCGCCATTTAACACGAACCGCGCCAGCCGGTAGGCCAGCGTCGCCTTGCCGATCCCGCGCGGCCCGGTCAGAAGCCAGGCATGCGGCATCCGTCCGCTGTTCCACGCGTCGAGCAGGCGCGTCTCGGCGGCTTCATGACCAAGCAGATCGAAGGTGGCGCGCGGGGCCGGAATTTCCGGGTCGGTCACTCTGCCCTATCCAAGGAAAGTCGCTGCACGACCGCATCAAGCACCGCGCCGGCGACCTCGGCAACCCCTTGCGTGGCGTCAATGGTCACAAACCGGGCCGGATGCCGTTCGGCAAGCGACAGGAAGGCCGCTCGAAGCGTCCGGTGAAATTCCAGGGTCATGCGCTCGAACCGGGTTTCGCCGCTGCCCGCCGCATCTTCGCGCGCCCGGCTACGGGACAGCCCGGTTTCCGCCGGCAGATCCAGAAGCAGGGTCAGATCCGGCTCAACCTCTCCCAGGGACAGGACATGCAGCTTTTCGATCAGTGCCGCGTCGACGCCCTTGCCGGCGCCCTGATAAACCCGCGTCGAGTCCGCGAACCGGTCGCAGAGCACCCAATCCCCCCGCGCCAGCGCCGGCTCGATCAGCCTCAACCAATGATCCCGCCGCGCCGCGTAAAGCAGCAGGGTCTCGGAAATCGGGTCCCAACGTCCGGGCTCCCCGGTCACCAGCAACGATCGGATGTTTTCGGCCTCGGAAGAGCCGCCGGGCTCCCGCGTGGTGACCACGCTCAGGCCGCGTTCCCGCAGGGCGGCGGCGAGCAGTTTAATCTGTGTGGATTTGCCCGCCCCTTCCCCACCCTCGAAGGTCAGGAACCGGCCGGGCCGCGCGATCGTGGGGTCAGCCACCGGCGCCCCAGATCAGATATCCGACCGCGGCCAAAACCCGGTTGAACATACCCAGGCGCTTGACGCTTTCGCCCGCCAGCAACGGCAGGTCGATGGTCTCGGTATCGGGCGCCGCTATGCGCAATGTCCCGATCTTCTGCCCCTTTTCGATCGGCGCGGCGACCGGTTCGTCGACCAGCACGCTCACCTTCATCTTCTTGCGGGCGGATCGCGCCATGGTGAGGGTCAGATCGTTTTCGAGCACCAGCGGGACGGTCTTGGCGCCGCCAAGCCAGACGGCGACATTTTCAATCGGCTCTCCCCCCCGCAGCAGGCTGTAATTGTCGAACTCCCGAAACCCCCACTCGATCAGCGCCTGCGATTCGGATGTGCGGGCCAGCACGCTGTCGAGACCGTTGATCACCAGGATCAGGCGCCGGTCCGCGCGCTTGACGGAGGCAGTCAGTCCGTATCCCGCCTCGGACGTGTGTCCGGTCTTCAGGCCGTCCGCGCCGATGCCCTTGTAGAGCAGCGGATTTCGGTTGCCTTGCTTGATGTCGTTATAGGTAAAGGTCGTCTCGGAATAGATTTGATAGAGGTCGGGAAAATGCTCGATCGTCGCCTTCGCAAGCGTCGCCAGGTCCCGCGCCGTCATGTAGTGGTCCGGGTCCGGCCATCCGGTTGCGTTGCGGTACTGGGTGTTCACCATACCCAACTGTTTGGCCTTCGCAGTCATCGCCTCGGCGAAAGCCTCCTCGCTTCCTCCAAGAGCCTCGGCCAATGCGATCGCCGCGTCGTTTCCACTCTGAATGATGATCCCTCTCAGGATGTCATCGACCTTCACCCGGCTGTTCACCTTGACGAACATTTTCGAGCCGCCCTTGCGCCAGGCGGTTTCGCTGATCGGGATTTCATCGTCCAGCTTGAGGCGCCCCTGCTTAAGACGCTCAAAGGCAAGATAGACGGTCATTATCTTGCTCATGGATGCCGGCGGCATCCGTTCATCCGCGTTCTTTTCAAAAAGTACCACGCCGGTATCAAAATCCAGCAGCAAGGCCTCGCGCGCGGTCGTATCGATGGCCAATGCCGGACCGGTGGTAAAAGTCCAGAGCCCCAAGGCAACGAGGCCATGCTTCCACGAATATCCGAAACCCATGCCATCCCTCTCGCTGATCACGTTCCGTTCCGCCAGCCTGCGGAAAAGCCGATGCCGACAATGGTATCCGGCAAACATGATCAAAATGTGTCGATCATGCCGCGCGTCTACTCGACGATGATGCGGGCTCCTGGAAAGCCCCGGGCGATCACCAACTCAAGAACCTTGTCCGCCTGCTCGACGTCGCGCAGCGGGCCGATACGGACCCGATAAAATTTCTGGCCGTCAACCTGAGCGTCATAAACATCCGCCGTCCCGATGTCCGACAGTTTGGATTTCAGCCGCGCGGCGTTGTCCGGCTTCGAGAAGGACGCGGCCTGGACGAACAGGTTTGTCGGTTCGACCGGCTGGTCCGTCAGTACGCCCTCCCGGCTTTGCCGCGCCAATTCCACCGCGCTGGGGCCAGGCTTCGCGGGAGCCGTGGTGGTGTCCCGCTTCCCCGGCCGCGGGGGCGCGACGTTCGATCCCGGAACCGGGTTCAGGGATTCGACGGAGACCGTCGGCACCGGCACCGCCTCCGGCGCATTCCGGTTCGGATCGATCGCCGCCAGAACGGGCCGGGGCTCACCGCCGGTGCTGGCGATCTCGGCGGCGGCGCGGCTTTCATCAGGCAGGATCTGTACCCGCACGCGGGCGACCCCCTGGCGCTCGAATCCCAGCAACTGGGCAGCCCGCTTGGAGAGATCGATGATCCGGCCATGCGCGAATGGCCCCCGGTCATTGACCCGGACCACCAAGGCCCGTCCATTGCCGAGATTGGTCACGCGCACCACGCTCGGCATGGGCAGGGTCCGGTGCGCGGCGCTTACGGTATTCTGATCGAATATCTCGCCATTCGCCGTCTGCTTTCCGTGGAAATTCGGGCCGTACCAGGATGCCACGCCGGACTCGTCATAGGCATAATCAACGCGCGGATAATACCAGACGCCTTTGATCTGGTAGGGGTCCCCAACCTTGTAACGGCCCTTCGACGGCGATTCCTCCGAAAAGGTGCGGATCTCCTTCGCGGCGGTCGCGATAAGCTCGGTCTCGGCGCAACCGGACAGCAAGAAAGCGCCGGCCCCCAATGCCGCGGCCAGGAACATCGACCCGGCTGTTCCCGCTCGCCGCGTCACACTGCGGGTCTGATAAGGCAAGTCCGGCATCCCTTTGCTGATCCGATCCCTCAGGTTGCTCAACTCACACCGTTCACCGCAGCCGATCCGACAAGGTTCCCACCGCGATAGCGAAATAGTCGGAGCGGTTCCACTTCAGGATCACATGATAGTTGTGGTAGGCGATGAAAACCGGCTCCAGGCTGTTCTTCTCGGGCGAAATCAGGGACGCATCGAGATCGCGGGCCGGAAGATTGCCTCCATCGGCATTGCGCACGCCGAGGGCCGACCATTCCGAAAGCCGCTTCACCGGCTTGCGGCCGGTCATGGCCCGGTCAAAACCCGCCGGCACCGAAGCGGGGCGGCCCCAGGTCAGATCGTCGCGCCAGCCGGAACGCGAGAGATAGTTCGCGATCGACCCGAAAATGTCCGGCAGGGATCCCCAGATATCCTTGTGACCGTCACCGTCCTGGTCCACCGCGAAGGCGTGAAAGCTCGACGGCATGAACTGGTTCTGCCCCATGGCGCCGGCCCAGGACCCCATCATTTCCCTGGCCCCGATATGGCCCTGGTCAATAATCTGAAGCGCCAGCATCAGCTCTTTGCGGAAAAACGCGCTGCGGCGCCCGTCATGGGCCAGGGTGGCCAGCGAGGCGACGACCGGAAAGCCACCGGTGATGCGGCCGAAATCGGTCTCGATCCCCCAAAGCGCGACGATGAAGCGCGGTTGCACGTTGTACTGGCGCGCGATCGCCGCCAGCAGGTCCTTGTGCTCGGCCAACCGTTGACGCCCGGTCGCGACCCGCCGGTCATTGACCACCCGCTCCATATATTTTCTGAACGTCAGGGTGAATTCCGGCTGCCTGCGGTCCAGTTCGATGACGCGCGGTATGGGCTCAACGCCGGCGAAGGCCTGATCCAGCGTCGCGTCGGAAATGCCCAGCCCCTTGGCTTCGGCGCGAACCCCATCCAGCCAGACGGCGAAATCCTGGCTGGCCCGGGCCGGCACCAACGGCGTCAAGTTCAGCAACATCGCGAAAATCAGGGCCGCCGATAGCCGGAACATTGTTACTCTCGCGGATCATGGACACTCTGTATCTTGTGACATAGGCTGGCATAACACGCAAGATCTGCGACGATTTCTTGACAAGGAATGGCCGCGCGCGCTTGGATCACCGGATACATCGTTGCCGCCGCCGCGCCGAATGCGGCCCCTCGAGAAGGATGGGATTGCGATGGTCGAAACCGATGGCATCGAGGGATACGCCGAAAGCTACAAGGCAATGCTGCGCCAGGGCTGGGACGGCATCGACCCGGCGGCTCTGGAAGCGGCGGCGACGCTTCTGGAGAATACCTATCTGGAGGAACGCCGGGTTTACAGCTTCGGCAACGGCGGCTCGGCCTCGATCGCCAATCACTTCCTGTGCGACCACCAGAACGGGATCCGCAGAGGCACGGCGCTGCTGCCTTACGTCGTGAGCCTCGCCTCGAATATCGAGCTCATCACCGCCATTTCCAATGATCTTTCCTACGAAGATGTGTTCTCGCACCAGCTCTCGGCCATGGCCAAGCCGGGGGATGTCGCCTTTGCAATCAGTTCCTCGGGCGATTCGGAAAACATCGTTCGTGCCGCCCGATGGGCGAAGGATCACGGCGTGGAGATCATTGCGCTGACCGGTTTCACCGGCGGCAGGCTGCGGGCCTTGGCCACGGCATCGATCCATGTCCCGATCGCGAATTACGGTGTCGTCGAGGATGTGCACCAGGGCGTCATGCATCTGCTCGCACAATTCCTGCGGCGCAAGCACATGGATCCCAAGGCGATTGGCAGTACGGTCTTCTGAACACAAGGGCCGCGCCGCGCGTATTGAGCCCCGCCGGACACCATGCCATAACCGCCGTTAGCCGCCCCGACCCGCCCCGCACAAAAGTGGATTCCCATGAAGATCGGCGCTTTTCTGACGAACCAGCAGTTTCTCGATACCGACATGATCGCCGCCATGGACGAGCAGATCGCCATGGTCCACCTGATGCGCGACCATGGCTGGGACAATGTGGTTTCCGGCCAGCACTATCTGAACGAAGGGAATAACCAGCAGCTTCAACTCGTGCCGTTTCTGGCGCGCCTGATTCCAGAGGCCGGCGACATGAACATCACGCTCGGCATCCTGCTGCTGAACCTGCACAACCCGGTCTACACAGCCGAGACCGTCGCCAGTCTGGATGTGCTGTCCAGGGGCAAGGTGATCTTCGGCGTGGGTCTCGGCTATCGGGATACCGAGTTCGATGCCTTCGGGGTTCCGAAAGGTAAGCGGGCCGCGCGGTTCGAGGAGTATCTGACCCTGGTGGAGCGGCTTTGGACCGAGGACCGGGTCAGCCATGAGAGCGAGACCTGCATCCTCAGGGACGTGCATATGAACATCCGGCCGATCCAGAAGCCGCGCCCACCGATCTGGATCGCCGCAAACAATGACCGCGCGATCGAGCGTGCCGCGCGGATGAGCGACGCCTGGTTCGTCAATCCGCATTCCCAGATCGAGACCATCCGCCGGCATATGGGGATCTACAAGGACGCGCTCCGGGCCGCCGGAAAGCCGGCCCCGGCGGAATTGCCGGTTTTCAAGGAGATCTTCTGCGCCAAGGACCGCAAGACAGCGATGGAACTCGCCGGTCCCTATCTGCTCGGCAAGTACCAGAACTACGCCAAGTGGGGGCAGGACAAGGTGATGCCGGAGAACGAAAGCTTCGATCAGGAATTCGAGGATCTCGTCAAGGGCCGGTTCATCATCGGCTCGCCGGAGGAGTGCTACGAGGAACTCAGGCCCTATTGGGAGGAGTTCGGCATGAACCACCTGGTGATCCGATCGCATTGGATCGGCATGCCGGGCAAGCTCACACTCGACAGCATGGAACTGATGTCGAGGGAACTGCTGCCGGAGCTGCGCAAGATCAAGGTGCGCCCCTCGCTCTAGGCCAATCGGCGCCGGCCCCAGAACGGCTCCCCGGGCCAGCGGGTCTCGGCGCCGTACACCACCGACAAATGCCGCAGGTACACCGCCCAGACGGTTTCCAGATCCTCGGCGTAGGCCTGGAAATCCGGTTGCCGGCCGGTCAGCGCATCATGACAGGCCATGGCGCCGCTCCAGGCGGTATAGAGCGCGTTGAACAGGCCGCGCGAGGCGATCGGATCGAAGCTCAGCGCCGCATCCCCGATCGCCAGCCAGCCATCACCCGCAACCCGTGAAAGCCGGGCCGAGTTGGCCGCCGTCGTCGAAACCCGGCGGGTTGGGGAAAACCCCGCCTCGCCGAGGATCCGGCCGATATTCCGCAGGCGGCGGGCGCGGTCCAGGAAACCGGCGGCGTCACGCGGGATCGACGCCACGATATCGGCATCGGTGTGAAACGCAAGCACACGCTCGCCGCTCGCCAGAGGGGCGCTGTACCACCACCCGTCGGCCGCGCTTTCGACGATGCTGAATCCAGGATGACCGCGGTCGGGATGATCCACGTGCCCGGCCAGCCAATGGGAAGCAAGGCGGTCAATGTTTTCGCGTCCGGCGCCCAATCTCTTGGCGACCGTCGCGGCCCGCCCCGTCGCGTCGACCAGGAGGCGGCTATGAAACCGGATCTCTTCGTCCTTGGACCGAATTGATAGATCCCAGCCCACGCTGGAACGGTCAAGCTCCACCATTCGTGCCGGTGCCATGATTCCGGCCCCCCGATGCGCCGCCGCGGATCGCAGGAAGCGCTCAAACGCCGCGCGGTTCAGATGCCAGCCAGACCCGTCGGGATCACGCAGAAAGTCGGTCGTTTGCGCCCGCCCCTCGCCCCAATGCGAGTGATTGCCGAGATAGGCCGGATGCCCGCATGCCTCATGGGCATCGAGGATCCGCATGTCCCGGAGCAACCGCCGCGCGGCTGGAATGAGGGATTCGCCGATCCGCCGCCCTGGCTCGGCCACCCGGTCGACCATCATCACCCGATGTCTCGGCGCCAGGGTCAACGCCAGCGCCGCCCCGGCCGGACCGGCGCCGATGATGGTGATGTCGAATTCCCTGGTAGGCCTCACTGCCGGCTCGATCGGATCGTGTCGTCAGGTCAAAAAGTTAACCGTCGCCCTGGCGACGGCAAAGGGAGAGAGAGCCGCAACCGGTGAAAATTCCGTCCTTCCCCTCACCCACCACGATACCGCGTCAACCCACCCGTGAACCGCCGGACCTTCTCGATTGAACCGAGCGAAACAACCTCCGGGCTCGCGGCTCCCGCGTCGGCGCCGGCGTCCAGGCGCGCGGTGATCCGCGCCACGACCCGTTCAAGCGCGCGCATCGCATCGTCCCCGTCCGGCTCCCGCCTGGTTTCCACATTCGCGTTCTTCCAAGACTTCGGTTGGCGCTGATCCGAGACCTGCATCACCGCCGGGAAGTTCGCGTGGTCCTTCGGCCCGGGCCGGACCTCGACCACCCCCATCTGCTCGAAATGGTGGATTATGTGGTTGATCTGATGGGTGTAGCTTTTGTCCAATCCGAGCGGTTCCAGCCAGTTCGCCCGATTGGCGAATGCCTGGAGCCGCTCCCCGAGCGGCAGCTTGGTGTTCATGACGATCCGATAGGCCTCCTCGCTCAACACCTCGTTCGGCACCCGGGCGGGCCAGAATGTCGGAACATACGGATCGTAGCTGGTGACATAGCCGGAACGGCAGGAAGAGGTGTCGGTCTGCCACGGCACCGCCATCCAGCGGGTGATCGAGCCCGGGCGCTGCCCGCCGTTGATCGGTCCGTCCGGCAGAGTCCATGCATCGCCCAACTGCGCACCGAAGGAGACCTCGGGATTTTTCCTGGCCCGATGCTTGAGACGGAACGCGGACATGTACACGCCCGACTGCCGCATTGGCCAGGTCATCTCGCACCCCGGATGGAAGGCATCGGCGAGGCAGAATTCCATCGCGGCCTTGGTCAGCATGTCCGGCTGCTCGGCAACCGGCAGATCCTCTATCCGCCGGGGCGGCTTGGCGCCGGGGTCGTAATCGGCCAGGAAATTGCCCAGCACCCACTGGTCCAGCGCCCAGAGCTGGATCTTGGACAGCTCGGAGTGCTGGCGCGGCGTATCGGCCGGCGGAATGTTCATCGCGTCGCCATAGACCCAGGGCCACGGCACCGGCGAGTTCGAATCCACATCGAAACGCCGGAAATTATTGGCCAGCACCCGGCGCATCTCGAGATTGGCCGGGCCCGGGTCATTGAGCCGGGTCAGCCATTCGCGGGTGGAGAACTCGAACGGGGCCTTGAAACCGAAGCCGGCATAAAATCCCTGGTTGACCCATTGCAGGTCGGTCATCCGTTCAAAGATCGGACGGATCTCATGCTGAAACGACGGCAGGGCCGGACGCGCAAGCATGCCGGCATCGACCGCGACGTCGCGCATCAGATCCCACATGGTGCGCACCGACTTCTGCTGCGGGCCGTAGTTCGGTGGCGCGCAGACCACCCAGGCGGGGTCAACCTTGAGTTCCACCCCCTTCAGCCGCACCCTCGCGGTCACCGGCCCGTCGGAGGTATCGTCGTGCCAGCCGGAATTGTTGGCGAAGGTCACCGCCGGCCCGCCGTCATGGGACGCGGAGTGACCACGCCCGCCGAGCACGATCAGACGGCCGTGATCGTCGGTCCGAAGCTCTCCCAGATAGACCTTCTTGCCGAGAAACTTGCCGTCATCGAAACGGTATTTCCGGCCATTCCTGTTCTTGCCGTCGATGCGGCGTTCGCCCGGGCTGATAGTCAGCCCGGCACGGTCGCTGACCGTATTGTTGCGCAGCAGCGTCGGGGGCGCGGAGGCAGCCTCGGGAATGTCCAGCGCCAGCTGAAACTCGTACCAGGAGGATTTCTGATTCTCCAGCGTGACCGCCCACTCGATCTCGGTCTCGCGGTCCGGCGTCAGCTCGCGGACCGCCTTGCCCAGCGCGTTCAGCCCGTAGACCCGGAACCGCGCGGCCTCACGCTTGAGCCTGCCCTGCTTGTCCCGGTATGACCCGGGCGGCAGCGGTTCGGGATAGTCGACCTCGGGACCGATGTAGAATTCCTCCGGGCTGTTACCGACCCGGCACACGCCGATCGGCGGATAGATCGCCGCCCGGACGATGCAATCATCCGGGATCGGTTCCGGCTCGTCACCGCTGGCGGGCGCCGGCTGCTCGGGCTCGGTCAGGGAAACACAGTTGGCGAGACGCCGCTGATCGGCGCTTCCCTTTTAGACAACCTTGCGCATGGCGGCGATGGAGACCTGGGGCTCCTGTTCCGGCGGGGTTCTCCAGATGTTGAAGGAGAGGTTCTCGCCATAGTCGCCCTGTCCGCGCTGATTGATATCCTGCCGGTTCAGCACGAGATCGGCGATGTGTTCCCACTTGCCGCTCCAGCGGACCATCGCCTTGTCCAGCGGATCGCGGCGTGGATTGCCGCGCAGTTGGATCATGAACTTGAAGCGCGCCGGCTCCCGCCGCAGGCGGCTGGCGAGATCGATCGCGAGATAGTTATTCTGGTTGAACGGTTCGCCCACCGGCTGGTCCACCGGCTCCAGCTTGTATTTGACGTAACGGTCCTTGCCGAAGGCGAACGGCAGGATCGCCCAGTAGGTCGTCGTCAGGCAGCTCGCCTCGGCCTTCTCCATCTCATTCAGAATACGGTTTGTTTCCGGATGGCGATCGAGGTAGCCCGGATAGTTGCCGTCCACCACTCCGGCTGTCGTGAACTCGCAAAAATCCTCGGCGTTGTTCACGAAGAACACGTCGTGATTCTGCATGATGAAATCGGCGGTATCGCTTTCGCCGAGAAGTTTCGGTCCTGGCACGCCGAACACCTTGATGCCGATCCCCAGGGTCGAATGAAGATCCGGCGAGGTCGGCTGGGTATCGCTGGAAAACCGCACCCAGCACGGAAGCACGCCGTGGGCGAAAGTGCCGAGCTTGTATTCCTTCTTGAGATCCTTGCGCGGTTCGAGCCAACCATGCGCGACACCGTGCTGCTTCAGAAAAACCGTCCGCAGCGCCGGTTTCTGGCCGCGGGCGATGCGTTGGTGCTGAATCAGATTGACGAACATCTGCTCGACGCGCTCGGTCGGGTGGCTCGCGCAGTCCCAGCACTTCACATGGTTCGCCGTGACATATCCGCCGTCCTTATTCCGCCGATCATCAACCATTGCAGCACACCCCCAATTATCACCGATTCACTAATTGGGGATCATGTTACAGAACGAATTAATTATTTGAACATTATATTCTTCAATTTTCTCCTGATATCGCAAATCAACGATGAGATGCGGCAAGTGCATCGCGATGCGCCGGATCGCAGATCGCCAGCAGCGCGGCGGCCCGTTCGCGAAGGTTTCGGCCTCTGAGTTCGGCCGAACCGTGCTCGGTGACCACGATATCCACATCGCTTCGGGCGGTTGTGACCGGCCCGGTCAGGCGGGGAACGATCCGGCTTACGGCACCGCCGCGCGCCGTGCTTGGCAAAGCGATGATCGACCGGCCGCCGGGCGAGCGATGGCCGGCCCGGGTGAAATCCGTGTGCCCGCCGATCGCGCTGACGATCTGGCCGTTGGTTTCCTCGGCTCCGGTCTGGCCGCCGAGATCGACCTCCAGCGCCGAATTGACGCTGACGAAACGCTTGAGGAGATGAAGATCTCCGTCATGGGTGTGCCAGGACGGCCTGAGCTTGAACGCCGGATTGCGGTCTACGAACCGATAGAGTCTCTCCGTCCCGACCAAATTGGCCGTCACTGATATGCCCGCATCGACTTCCTTGCGGGAATTCGTGATCACGCCCGCTTCCATGAGGTCGGCCAGGAAGTCACCGGCCATGCCGCTGTGAAATCCGAGGTCGCGGCGGTCGCCGATCACTTTCGCCACCTCTTCGGGGATCGCGCCCATGCCGATCTGCAGGGTTTGGCCATCCTCGATATAGTGCGCGACGTTGCGCCCGATCGCTTCGTCCACTGGCGAGACCCGGGCCGGCGCGGCTGTCAGCGGCGCCCGCGAGGTCTCGACGATCACATCGATCCGCGCGAGATCCGGCACGCCTTCGGCATGCACCCAGGGAACCTGATCGCTCACTTCCGCGATCACCACCCTTGCTCTGTCCATGGCCGCGCGATTGTAGTCGTTCAAGAGGCCGAAGGAGTGTCTTCTGTCCGGACCCGGCGGCGACAGCAGCACCAGCGCAACGTCACAGCGAATATCGCCGTCGGCGATATAGCGCGAGATCTGACCATAGTGGAGCGGGCTGATATCCAGCACGCCGGCCTTGGCGAGGGCCCGCGAGGCGCCCATCGGGCCGAAGCTGTCGAACGTGATGTGGTCGGCATGCTCGGGCCGAAAGGTTTCGGAGAGGCAGAGGCCGAGGAACACGCCCACCCCGCCCAGCGCCGCCCGCTGCGCAACCAGCGCCTCGGTCAACGTGACCGGCTCACCCGCCGCCTGGCCGACAATGATCCGATCGCCAGGGCGGATGAATTCCGATAGGTCGAGATCGCCGGCCGGTATCCTCCTCGGACCGCTCATGCCCGGCGCCTATTCAGGTTTTCAGCACGATCTTGCCGGAATAGGAGCGCGAAAGCAGACCCTGCATCGCCGCTCCCGCCTCGGCGAGCGGGAAGACCTTGCCGATATGCGGCTTGACCTTGCCCTGACGGAAGAGATCCGCCGCATCCTCGACGAAACTGGCGCCATAGGCCGGGTCCCGCTCGGTCTGGGCGCCGTAGACCACGCCGATGACCGAGATGTTCTTCACCAGGATCAGGTTCGCCGGCACCTGCTGGATACGTCCGGACGCGAAGCCGATGATCAGCATCCGCGCCTCCCAGTTCACCGCCCGAATCGCGGAATCGAAGGCATCTCCGCCGACCGCGTCATAGACCACATCCGCGCCGACGCCATCGGTGATCTCGCGCACCCGGTCACGGATGTTTTCGGTGCGATAGTCGATGGCGAAATCCGCGCCGTGGTCGAGGGTCACCCGGCACTTTTCCTGCCCGCCGGCCGCCGCGATGACCCGCGCGCCCATCTGTTTGCCGAGTTCGACCGCCGTCAACCCGACGCCGCCCGCGGCGCCGAGCACCACCAGCGTCTCGCCGGCCTTCAGCTTGCCGCGATGCTTCAGCGCGAAATTCGAGGTCCCGTAGACCGTGGGAAAACCGGCCGCGGTGACGTCATCCATTTCGTCGGGCACCGGAACCAGCCACTCGGCATGCACGCAGGCCTCCTCGGCGAAGGCCCCACCGCCGCGCATGAAGGCCATGACCCGCTGGCCGATGTTGAGCGGACGTTTGACGTCGCTCCCCAACTCCAGGATCTCGCCGGCAACCTCCATCCCCGGCACGAAGGGCGGCGCCAGCTTCGACTGATACTTGCCGGCGATCTGCAGCGTGTCCGCGAAATTGATCCCGGCGGCGCGAACCCGGATGCGAACCTCCTCTGGTCCGGGCTTCGGAGGTTCGATCTCTCCCAGCACCAGAGTCTCCGGGCCGCCGAGTTCGTTGCACAGCACTGCTTTCATGGTCGTGGTCCGTCCGTTTCCGTTCTTCACTTGCAAGCGGTGACGCGGGCATCTTCGACAAGACCCTTCGAGACGCGGTTTCACCGCTCCTCAGGGTGAGTGTTGGTTGATTTAACAACTCACCCTGAGGAGATGCGAAGCATCATCTCGAAGGGTCCTGTCGGCCACAATGCTTGTTCGCCTGCCACCGCCCCCATCACGAGGAAAGTTTATCGCCTCTTACCAGCACGGCAAGCCGGCGGAAGCCAGCGGTCAGCTTGCCGAATCCGGACAAACATGTTCCATATCCCGCCTCTGATGGAAGGAGCACCGCGCATGGAAATCCGCCTCGACCGGCACGGCCCCCATATCGCAGTCGTCACCATCGACAATCAGCCGCGTCTGAATGCCATGACCCGCGCGATGATGGCGGATCTCGGAAAACTGTGGGACGAGCTTGAGGCCGATGAGACGCGCTGCATCATTCTGACCGGCGCCGGCTCCCGGGCCTTCAATGTCGGCGCCGATATCAGTGGTGATCTCAGCGCCGATGTGGACATGGCGGCGATCGTCAATCACGCCTTGCTGAAGACCGATACCTATTCCAAGCCGATCGTCGCGGCGATCAACGGCGACTGCGTCGGCGGCGGGGTTGAGCTGATGTTGTCGACCGACATTCGCGGCGCGGCGGCGACCGCCCGCTTCGGCCTGCCGGAGGTGAAATGGTCGATCTATCCCTTCGGCGGCGCGACGGTGAAGCTGATCCAGCAGATCGGATATGTTCATGCCATGGACCTGCTGCTGACCGGGCGGCTGATTACGGCGGAAGCGGCGGCGGGGCTCGGGCTGATCAACGAAGTGACCGCCGCGGACGGCCTGATGGACTGGGCGCTCGCCAAGGCCGAGGCGATCGCGGCCAACAGTCCCTCGGCGGTCCAGGCGGTGAAAACCCAGATCAGCGCCACCATCGCGGACCACGCGCTTGCCCGCGAGCCCCTGGATCAGGAACTCGGCGACAAGGTCCGGGCCAGCCCGGATTTCACCGAGGGCGTCGCCGCCTTTCTTGAAAAGCGCAAGGCACGGTATTGAAGGTGAGGCGGGATTTTCAAGACGGTTCGCCGATTCCCGTCGCCCTGGCGAAAGGCAGGGCCGGGCTCCGATGGTGCAGCGTGATGGATTGGCCTCTCGTGCTGAAATTGGCAACGTTGCTTCAAGGGACCACGCGGATCCAACTGATCCAAGGCCCTGCCTTTCGCCAGGGCGACGGCCTAAGTTTTCCCGATAGATGGTCGAATGCAGGAATTGAAGGAATCTGAAACCGTGGCCGTAAGACCCGAAAGCCGAACCCTTGGTGATCTGCTGGATGAGATGGCCGGCGCGCGCGGTGATGCCGAGGCGATCGTCTGGCGCGACACGCGGCTGAGCTATGCGGCGTGGCGCGAGGCGACCGACCGCTTTTCCCGCGCCCTGCTCGCAATCGGCATCAAGCCGGGAGACCGGGTCGGCTTGCTCGCGGCGAACCGTCCGGAATGGCTGATCGCCGCCTTTGCCATCGCCAAGGTCGGCGCCACGGCAACCGCCATCAGCACCTTTTCGACGCCGCGCGAGCTTGCCTGGATCCTGGAGCATTCCGGCGCCGTGGTGCTGATCAGCGTCGGCGAGGTTCGCGGCCGGCGGTTCATCGACGCGATCCGTGAGCTCTGCCCGGAGATCGGGGCCGCCGTTCCCGGATCGCTGAATGCTCCGGCCCTGCCGGATCTTCGCACCATCGTCGCCATCGACCGGCCGAGCAGTGGGGCGATCGTCGGCTGGGAGGATTTCATGACCCTCGGCGATACGGTGCCACCGAGCGTCCTTGCCGCCACGCAAAAGAAGGTCCGGCCGCAGGACATCTGCTTCATCCTCTACACGTCCGGCTCCACCGCCGATCCGAAGGGCGTCACGCTGGCCCATGGCCATCTCATCGCCAACGGCTTCGATATCGGAGAGCGAATGCATCTCGGAACGGCCGACCGGCTCTGGTTCGCGGTGCCGCTGTTCTGGTCCTTCGGCTCGGCCAATGCCCTGCCCGCCGTGATGACCCATGGGGGCAAGCTGATTCTGCATGAGAGTTTCGAGGCTGGCGAGGCACTGGATCTGATCGAGACCGAAGGCTGCACGGTCTTCTACGGCATGGCGAACATGGCCCGGGCGATCCGCGAGCATCCGTCCTGGGCGCCACCGCGGCTTGCCTCCATGCGCACCGGACTGACCATCGGCCTGCCGGAGGATATCGAGTTCATCATCGACACTCTTCAGGCGCCGGAACTCTGCAATGTCTACGGCTCAACCGAGACCTACGGCAATTGCGCGGTCTGCGATGCGTCCGATGCCCTGGATCTGCGCCTGCACAACCAGGGCGAGCCCCTGCCGGGCATGACGATCCGCGCGGTAGACCCGGACACCCGCGCGCCGCTTCCCACCGGAACCGTCGGGGAACTCGCGGTCGCCGGCTATGTGACTCCCGGCTATTTCCGGGCGCCGGAACAGACCGCCGCGACCTTCGACGCGGACGGGTACTTCCTGACCGGTGATCTCGGGATGGTCGGCACTGACGGGCGGGTACGCTATCGCGGCCGACTGAAGGAGATGATCAAGACCGGCGGCGTCAACGTCGCGCCCTTGGAGGTCGAGGAGGTTCTGGTTCAGCACCCCGCCGTCAAGCAGGCCTATGTCGTCGGCATTCCGGACCCCGCCAAGGACGAGATCGTCGCGGCGGCGGTCGAGCTGGAGGCCGGCGCGGATGCAACCGCGGCCGATCTCATCGCCCATTGCCGGGCGCAGCTCGCGTCCTACAAGGTGCCGTCCCATATCGCGATCCGCCCGGGCGAAGCCTTTCCCCGCACCGCGACGGGCAAGATCCACAAACCGGGACTGAAGGTGGAACTGACGCGGGAAGTCGGCGGCGGGCATTAAGGCGCGCGGCGGCGGCCGCGGTTGTGCAGCTTCCCCGATCGGACCGCTACAACACCGTCGCCCCGGCGAAGGCCGGGGCTTGTGGCGAGACAGCAACCGCCGCCGTGGATCGTCGTACTTTCACACAGACACGGGGAAAAGCAGTGACGGCAGGAGCCCTGGCCTTCGCCAGGGCGACAGAAATTCCTGAACGGCAGATCCAATCCGACAGGCACCATCCCGCCGCAGGTCGGGGTTACGAACCTTGGTGCATCAGGTCGTAGAGCCCGCGTCCGCCAATTCATCCGCCAGCTCCTCCGGCACATCGTCGAAGGACGCGTAGTTCAGCGTGTAGAGCCCGGCATACATCCCCTTGGCGGCGATCAGCTGGTCGTGGTTGCCCTCTTCGCGGATCTCGCCGTCCTGAAGCACGATGATCCGGTCGCAGCCCCGGATCGTCGCCAGCCGGTGGGCGATCACCAGGCCGGTCCGCCCCTCCAGCAGCTTCGCCAAAGCCTGCTGGATCTGCATCTCGGTATAGCTGTCGATGCTGGCGGTCGCCTCGTCGAGGATCAGGATCTTGGTGTCGGCGACGATGGCGCGGGCGAAGCTCAGCAACTGGCGCTGGCCGAGGGAGAGATTGGCGCCGCGCTGCTCCAGCACCGTGTCGTAGCCCTGGGGCAGCCTTTCGATGAAATCATGCGCGCCGACCGCCTTGGCCGCGTCGATCACCGCCTGGCGCGAGGCGTCGGTACAGCGGAAGCGGATATTGTCGAAGACGCTGCCGGTGAACAGGAAGGGCTCCTGCAGAACCATCGCCACGTGCCGGCCGAGGGACTCCTGCGTCACGTCACGCACATCGTGGCCGCCGACCCTCACCGCCCCGTCCCAGATGTCGTAGAAGCGATGCACCAGCGCCGTGGCGCTTGTCTTGCCGGAGCCTGTCGGTCCGACCAGGGCGACGGTCTCGCCCGGCTTCACCTTGAAGGAGACATTGCGCAGCACCGGCTGGTTCTTCACATAGCCGAAGGTGACATTCTCGAATTCGATGGAGCCTTCGCATTCCCGCATGTCGATGGCGTCCGGCTTGTCCTGGACGGCGATCGGCACGTCCAGCACCTCTAGGATGCGCTGGCCGGAGACCATGGCCCGCTGCATGAAGCTATATTGCAGGGTGAGAGAGCGGATCGGATCGAAGAAGCGCTGCACGTAAAAGATAAACGCCACCATCACGCCGAGGTCCAGGGTCCCGCCCAGCACCTGATTGCCGCCGACCACGATCACGATCGCCATCGCCCCGCCGGTCAGCGTGTCGACGATCGGGACATTCGCCTGGGCGAATTTGGCGGCTCTCAGATGCGCCAGCAGGTTCTGCCGCGCCCGGTCGTTATAGAGCGCGAAATTCACCTTCTCGCGGACCATGCCCTGAACCGTGCGAACCCCGTGGATCGCCTCGGCCAGCGCGCCGTTGGCGATGGAATTCGCCTCGCGCGCCTTCATGAAGGCTTCGCGGGCGCGCGGCAGCCAGATGATCCGCATGACGAACAGGATCGGCACGATCGAGAGGGTGAGCAGACCGAGATTCCAGTCCAACGCCAGCAGAACCACCACAATTCCGGCAAGCAGAACCAGATCGCCGACCGCGAAAATCGAGGTTTCGAGAAACTCCTGAAGCGCGTTCACGTCGCTTTGCAGGCGCGACATCAGGCGTCCGACCTCGGTCCGGTCCATGAACGAGAGCGAGACGCTTTGCAGATGGGTGAACATCGCGCGGCGCAGATCGATCAGCACCCGCTCGGCGGCGCGCCCGACCAAGTTCTCCTGCAGAAAGTTCGCGCCGTAGTTCAGGATCACCACGCCGGCAAATAACAGCACCACCAGTTCCAGAAGGGTGCGGTCCCGCACGCCCTCGACCAGGGCGTTGTCGATGGCATAAAGGATCACCAGCGGGATCGCCACCTGGGTCGCGGTATAAACCAGGACCGAGAGGATCGAGATGGCGAGGCCAACCTTGTAGGGCTTGCAGAACCCGAGAAAGCGCCGGATCACGCGGCCGTCGAAGGCGCGCCCGAACATCTCCTCGTCCTGACTGACCTGCGAGCCGACAACGGCCTTCGGCGGATGCCGGGTCTGTTCGGCGACGCTCATGACGTCTCTCCGAGAGGCGCGACCTCGACGCCGTGATCGTCACCGGGCCGGGACTGCAATCGATAGAGATCGTGATACTTTCCGCCGAGCGCCATCAGTGCTGCGTGCGAGCCACGCTCGACCACCCGTCCGGCCTCGACGAACAGGATCTCGTCGGCGTGCATCAGCGAGCCCAGCCGGTGCGAGATGATCACCGTCGCGCGCTTGTCCTGCCCGGCGCGCAAGGCGAGGCGGATGCGCCGTTCCGTCGCCGCGTCGACGGCGGCGGTGGAATCGTCGAACACCACGATCGACGGGTCGGATAGAATGCCCCGGGCGATCGACAGGCGCTGGCGCTGGCCGCCGGACAGGGACACGCCGCGCTCTCCGACCAGGGTTTCGTAGCCGCCGGGGAGCTTGGCCACATAGTCGTGTAACTGGGCCGAACGGTTGGCGCGGGCGATCCGCTCGCCATCCGACCAGGGATCGCCATAGGCAATGTTGTTCTCGATCGAGGCGGTGAACAGGAACGCATCCTGCTGCACCACGCTGACGGCGGCGCGCAGGGAATCGAGCGAGACCTCGCGGATGTCCTGGCCGTCGATGGTCACCCGGCCGCCGGTGACATCGTAGAAGCGGGGCACGAGATGGGCGATCGTCGACTTGCCGGAACCCGGCGGCCCCACGATCCCGAGCGTCTCTCCGGGTCCGACCGAGAAACTGACGCCGTCCAGCACCCGCGCGTCGCCCGAGTCCCGGCCGAAGCTGAACCGCACATCCTCAAAACGAAGCACGCCCTTTTCGAGCTTGAGGGCGGGCGCCGCGGCCCGGTCCTTGATCCGAGGTTCGCGGTCGATCACCTCGAACAGCCGGGCGCCGCAGGTTGAGGCACGGGCGAAGGAGTTTACCAGCATGCCGATCTGCCGCACCGGCATCTGCAGGATCATCATGAAGGTCAGCACTTCGGCGAGCACGCCTACGGTGATTTCGCCATCGACCACCTGAAGTCCGCCGACCCAGAGCACCAGCACCATCGAGGCGAAAAAAGCGAACGTCATCATAGTGGTATTGGAAACCCGCACGGTGACGCGCTGGATCGCGACCTCAAGGGCCTCATCGGAAGCGATCTCGAACTGGTCCAACTCGAATTTCTGGGCGCCAAAGGCCCGGACCACGCGGATACCGGTAAGATTTTCCTCCATCCGGCGGGTGATCACCGACAGCCGCTCCTGCATCAGGAGCCACATCCACCGGAGCTTGAGCCGCGCCACGGCCGAGCGCCAGCCGACAAACGGCACGAAGGACAGGGCCAGCATGCCAAGCACCATATTGGTACTCGTCAGAAGCCAGGCACTGCCTCCGATCAGCACGGTCAGCAGGACGATCCGAATGATGCCGGTGCTGATGAACATCCGGACGCCCTCGAGATCGAGCATGCCCCGGGTTATCAAGTCTCCGGTGTGAACCTTGTCGTGAAAGCTGAACGAGAGCCGCTGCACCTGCTCATAGAAGGAGAGGCGAAGCTCGTAACCGATGCAATGGCCGACCCCCTCGCCATGATAGTTCTGCAGCAGAGTGAACAGACCGCGCAGAATGCTGAAAAACAGCACCATCATTCCGGCGCCCCACAGCGCCTGCTCGGCCATCGCCGGCGAAACCGTGCCCGCGCCCGATCCCAGCAGGCCCTGGGCGTGGTCGACCGCCTCGCCCACGTAACGCGGGATGAAAAGCTGAAAGATCGCCGCCGCGACGGTCGCGCCCACCGCCGTCGCCATACGCCAGCGATGCGCAAGCCCCATCCGGGTGATGCGCCAGAGTATCCCGACCTCGAGCTTGTTGCCCTCGGCAAACTGCTGGGCGCGTGGCGTATTGCTGAGCCCCTCCTCGGACGCGATGTCCGGGGGCACGGTGTCTGAAGGAGCGGTCGTACTGCTCACGGGTTCACGGTATCCAAGAGCCGACGCGAAAACCCCAGCCGTCGCGGCCGGGCGTGCCGGTCAAAGTGAAATGAGTGAGCGTTTAATACCGCTTATGAGACGGCCCATCAAGGATGGTGGTCGTGATTGTCACCCCAGCGAAATACGGGATTTGCGGCAAACGGTGCTAAGCTCCTGCTTTCGCAGGAGCGACGGTGGAGGCGGAGGACGGATACGGCATCCACTGACCTCTAGCCGGATCCCGGCCGGCGCCGGGGATACGGTCTACCCGCCGATCGCCGCCTTCACCGCGACGTCGAGCTTGTCGACCAGTTCGGTGATCTGCGCGTCCTCGATGATGAACGGCGGGGCGACAAGTACATGGTCTCCGGCTCTCCCGTCGACGGTTCCGCCCATCGGGTAGCAAACGAGGCCGGCCTCGAAAGCCGCCTTCTTGATCTTGGCATTGACGCCCAGCGCCGGGTCGAACGGCGCCTTGGTCTCGCGGTCGGCGACGAACTCGAGGGCCTGGAACAGACCGCGGCCGCGGATATCGCCCACATGCGGGTTCTGGCCGAACCGTTCATGCAGCGCCGCCGTCAGCTTGACACCCTGGGCCTTGACCCTGCCAAGCAAGCCCCGGTTCAGAACCGCCGAGACCACGGCCCGGCCGGCGGCGCAGGCAACCGGATGACCGAGATAGGTATGACCGTGCTGAAAGAAGCCGGAACCCTCCGCGATCGTCTGGTAGATCTCCGACGTGCAGAGCATGCCGCCGATCGGCTGATAGCCGGCGCCCAGCCCCTTGGCGATGCAGACGATGTCGGGCGCGATGCCGTCCTGCTCGCAGGCGAACAGGGTGCCGGTCCGGCCCATGCCGCACATCACCTCGTCGAGGATCAGCAACACGCCATGGGTATCGCAAATCTCGCGGATGCGCTTGAAATAGCCCGGCGCCGGGGTGAGCGCGCCCGCCGTCGCCCCGACCACGGGTTCGGCCATGAAGGCCATGACGTTCTCCGGGCCCAGCCGCTGGATTTCGGCCTCCAGCAGGTCGGCGGCGCGGCGCCCGTACTCCTCGGGGCTCTCCCCCTCCTCGCGCAACCGGTACTCGTAGCACGGGTCGATATGGGTGACGTCGATGAGCAGCGGGCGGAATGGCTCCCGCCGCCACTCGTTGCCGCCCGCCGACAGCGCGCCGAGCGTGTTGCCGTGATAGCTCTGGCGCCGGGCGATCAGGTGACGGCGCTGCGGCTCTCCGCGTTCCACGTGATACTGGCGGGCCAGCTTGATCGCCGCCTCATTCGCCTCCGACCCGCCGGAGACCAGATAGACCCGGTCCAGGGTGCCGGGCGCGTTGGCGATGAGAAGATCGGCCAGTTCCTCCGCCGGCCGGCTGGTGAAGAAGCCGGTATGGGCAAAGGCAAGCTCGTCAAGCTGCGCCTTGATGGCGGCGCTCACCTCCGGGTCGCCGTGGCCGAGGCAGGATACCGCCGCTCCGCCCGAACCATCGAGATAGCGCTTGCCGTTGCTGTCGATCAGATAGCAGCCCTCGCCGCCGACCGCGACCGGCGGTGACGCCTTGGTGTGGCGCGGAAAGATATGCGACATGGGCTTGCCCCGAACAGTTTGGCCGAACGACCGTCAGGATCCGAAAATCACCTTCGGCAGCCAGGTCGCCATGCTCGGGAACACCGCGAGAAGCACCAGCATGCCGACCTGGATCGTCACGAAGGGAATGATCCCCTTGTAGATCATGCCCGTCGTGACCTCCGGCGGCGCGACTCCTCTCAGATAGAACAAGGCGAAGCCGAAGGGCGGGGTCAGGAACGAGGTTTGCAGATTGACCGCGATCATGATGCCGAGCCAGACCGGATCCAGATCCATCTTCAAGAGGATCGGCGCGACGATCGGCACCACGACGAAGGTGATCTCGATGAAATCCAGGAAGAAGCCCAGGATGAACATCACCAGCATCACCACGAAGACCGCGCCGATGGTGCCGCCCGGAAGGCCGACCAGGATTTCGTGGACGATGTCGTCTCCACCGAACCCACGGAAGACGAGCGAGAAAAGCTGCGCGCCGATCACGATGCCGAAGACCATGGCGCTGATGCGGATGGTCTGATGGTTGACCTCGCGCAGGGTGCCGTCGCCATGCACCCGCATCAGACACACCAGAACGCCCCATGTCGCGCCGACACAGGCCAATCCAGCGGCCCAGATCGCCGCCCATTCCCCGGTGCTGATCACGTCGCGCGCCACCCGCAGGTCGAAGTTGCCGACCAGAACCAGCAGGACGACGATCGAGGCGACCCCGACATAGATCGGCGTGGCCTTGTCCGGAGCCAGACGATGACCTCCGAGCAGGGTCGCGCCCATGGCGCCCACGGCGGCGGCCTCGGTCGGGGTGGCGATGCCGACCAGGATCGAGCCAAGCACCGCGACGATCAGGACCGCCGGCGCGACCAGCGCGTGCAGCACCCGGCTGAACAGGCCTCCCCCAGTGCCGTCCGTCAGTTCCTCGCGCGGGATCGCCGGACCCATTGACGGCTTCACCGCGCATACGATGCCGGTGTAGAGCGCATAAAGCCCGACCAGGACGAGGCCCGGGATCAGCGCGCCCGCGAACAGATCGCCAACCGACACCGGATCCGGCGACCAGTTGCCGAGGGAGCGCTGGGCCTCCTGATGGGCGTTGGAAATCTGATCCCCCAGCACCACGAGAACGATGGAGGGCGGAATGATCTGACCAAGGGTTCCCGACGCCGCGATCACGCCGGTGGCAAGCTGCGGATTGTAGCCACGCCGCAGCATGGTCGGCAGCGAGAGCAGCCCCATGGTCACCACGGTGGCGCCGACGATGCCCGTCGAGGCCGCGAGCAGGGCTCCGACCACGCAGACGGAGATGCCGAGACCGCCGCTCATCCTTCCGAACAGGGCGCCCATGGTGTCGAGCAGTTCTTCGGCGACCTTGGATCGCTCCAGCATCACGCCCATGAAAACGAAGAGCGGGACCGCGATCAGCACCTCGTTGGTCATCACGCCGAAGATGCGGTTCGGCAGAACGCCGAAGAAAGACAGCGAGAAGACGTCGAAGAAATAGCCGATCAGGCCGAAAATCATCGATGCGCCGGCAAGCGTGAAGGAGACCGGGAAGCCGAGCATCAGGGAGCCGCAAACCCCGATCACCATCAAGGCGACCATTATTTCATGCGGCGTCATAGCCCGTGCTCCTGTTCACCACCATCGCCGGCAAGGCCGCCGTCAATGCCTGCGAGCGTGAACCAGCACTTGATCGCCAGCGAGACGCCCTGGATCGCCAGCCCTCCCGCGAAGATCAACATGCAGGTCTTGAGCAGATAGACGCCCTGAATGCCGCTTACCTCGACAGACCCTTCCCGCACCGCCCAGGCGGCGGCGACATAGGGCCAGGAGACCCACCAGATCATCACGCAAAGCGGCAGCAGGATGAATATCACGCCGCAAAGATCGATCTTGGCCTTGGTGATGGGGCCGACATTTCCGTAAAGGATGTCGACCCTCACATGTCCGTTATGCAGCAGCGTATATCCGGCGGCGACCAGGAAGACGATCGAGTGCATGTACCAGATCGATTCCTGCATCGTCAGCACGCTCAACCCAAAGACGTAGCGCATGATCACGACGATGACCTGGATCAGCACCATGCCGAGCGCCAGCCAGGAAATCACCCGGCCGATGGTCTCGTTGATGGTGTCAATGCCGCGCGCGAGCGACGCAAGAGCCCGCATGACAGGGTCCCCCACTGCAAATCGGATGAATCCTCAACAAGAAGGCCCGCGCCGGGAAAACTCGGCGCGGGCTTCCTCGTAAATTGCCGCCTATCAGCCCTTGCCGTACTTGAAGGGCAATGCCCGGGCGTTCATGTAGCCCTGCAACCCGATTTTCGACCATCCGATCGCGGTCTGACGGAAAGCGCGATAGCTTTCCCAGATTTCCTTGGTAGTCGCGTCGGTGGCGCCGACTTGATCGACAACCTCGCCGGACACCCGACCAAGCTCGGTCAACAGGTCATCGGGATATTTCTGCATCTCGACGCCGTGTTGCGTGATCAACTTTTGCAGCGCACCCGGGCTCGCGCCGTCATACTCGGCGGTCTGAATGAAGCACTCGGCTTGAAGCACTGCCTCGATGGTTGCCTTGTCCTCGGCGGACAGGCCATCCCAGAACTTCTGGTTAACCGCGTAGCTGCCCATCGTGCCCGGCTCATGGAAGCCCGGCCAGTGGTAGTTTTTCACGACCTTATAGAAGCCGAAGGCCAGGTCATGCCACGGGCCGACCCACTCCGCGCCGTCGATGGCGCCGGACTGAAGCGCCGGGAACACTTCGCCGCCCGGCAGGTTGACGACCGCGACACCAAGCGCGCGAAGCACTTCACCACCAAGTCCCGGCATCCGGAACTTCACGCCCTTGAAGTCGTCCAGCTTGGTGATCTTCTTGTTGAGCCAACCGCCCATCTGGGTTCCCGTGGAGGGGCCGATAAACGGCTTCATGCCGAACTGAGCATGCAGCTTGTCCCAGAGTTGCTGGCCGCCACCATAGTGGATCCAGGCATACTGCTCCGCCGGGGTCATGCCGAAGGGCACCGCGGTGAAGAAGTTGAAGGCCTGGGACTTGCTGGGGAAATAGTACTCGGCGGAGAAATACATCTCGGCGTTGCCCTGCGAGACCGCGTCAAACACGCCGAAGGCCGGGACCAGTTCGCCGGCGTTGAAGACCTTGACCCTCACCCGGCCGCCGGTGGCGGTGGTGATCCGTTCCGCGACCCGGTTGGCGGAGGTGCCGAGGCCCGGGAAGTTCTTCGGGAACGAGGTGACGAGTTTAAGCTCCTTGTTGCCTTGCGAGATCGCCGGCGCGGCGAGCCCCGTGGCGGCGGCCACGCCGGCGGCACCGGCGATGGCTGCGTTTTGAATAAAGGCGCGACGTTTCATGGAATTACTCCTCCCTGGATGCGTCTGAAGCAACGCATGTACGAGTCGCGCCTCGGGAGACAACGGCTCCAAATCGGTGGTGCGCTTACCCCGGGAGCACGACACTGAGCGGAGCTTAGACGGCACCGCTGACACACGCAATATGACAAGCACGCAATCAGGTTGCGGCGTGGCGGTTTGTGAACCCGTTCCGCGCCGCTTCCCCGCACCCGATGCGCCTGAACTACCCGTAACTCTTCGACATGCCGTCCGCCGGATCGGCGAAGGCGGAATATGGCGGGTACGGATAGCGCAGGCCGTTCTTGGCCAGATGCTTCATGCCCTCGACGCCGCGCACGAATTCGTCCGGCGGGCAGGCCATGAGAAGTTCGTCATCGGCGACACCGCCATAGCGTCGCTCGGCATAGCAGGGCAGCGCCAGGCTAGTCTCGCGGGTCGACAGGGCCCGGCCCCAACTGTCGGCACAGGCGCTCTCGCCGGTGATGGTGAAGTCGTAGCGGCGGTAGTTGTGATATTGCAGGCCGTTGATGAACAGGATCATCTGCCCCGGCGAGGCATAGAACAGGCAGATATCCGGCGGGTCGAGCCGGCCGGACCGCAGCGGCGAGGCCGCGAGCCCGGAATAGCGCCCGGCCTTGACCCGCGGCATCTGCGCCTGATGCGCGGCGGCGGCTTCCTGGTTGCCAAACCAGACGCCGGTCATCTTCTCGCCCGAGCCGACATCCTCGGGGATCGGCTCAAGCCCGATATTGGCGCCGCAGCTCGAACCAGGCCTGAGATTGTCCTGAACGATCCCGAGCGTGAAGCCGGCGGTCCGCACTTGCGTCACCAGCTGGCAGGTGGTGAAGAACTTGCCGTCGGTGGGCGTGCGCAGTCCCTGGATCTTGCGCATCTCGTCGGCATCCTCGAACAGCTTCATGCCGAAGGGAAAGGTACGGATCTTGATCAGGTTCGTCAGATCCTCGGCGGCGGCCTTGATCTCATCGGCGCCGGGCATTTCGGTCTTGCTCTCGCTCATGCTCTCTCCCTGCCGCTCAGGCGGCGTTCCGTGCATCCTCGATGATCATCGCCGACGCCTTCTCGGCGATCATGATGGTCGGCGCGTTGGTGTTCCCGGTCGTCACCGTCGGCATGACCGAGGCGTCGACGACGCGTAGCCCCTCGATCCCGTGCACCGCAAGACGCGGGCTGACCACGGCCTGGGGATCCTCGCCCATCTTACAGGTGCCGACGGGGTGATAGATGATGCTGCCCTTCTCGCGCACGAAGGTCTCGAGCGCCTCGCGCGCCGTCACGCCCGGCCCCGGCAGGGTCTCGGCGACGTCAAAAGGCGCGAAGGCCGGCTGGGCGAAGATGCGCCGGGTGTGCTCGATCCCGGCCAGCGTCACGCGCATGTCGTCCGGGTCCGAGAGATAGTTAGGACGTATCCTCGGCCGGTCCAGCGGATCGGCGGACGCCGCCATGATGGTGCCTCGGCTGGACGGACGCACCGCGCAAACCGCGACGGTCATGCCCGGCTCCTTCTCCAACGTGCCGATGACGCCTTCCTGATAGCTCGCCGGCGTGAACAGCAATTGCAGGTCCGGGCTGGAGAGCCCTTCCCGGCTGCGGCAGAAGACCTGGGCGCTGGTCACCCCGAAAGTGAGCGCGCCCTTGCCCTGGATCACGAACTTGCCGATCTCCGCCAGAAGTTTCGCACCGCGCGCAAGCGTGTTGATGGAGTCGGTACCTCTCACCCGGTGTGCGATCCGGGCGACGTAGTGATCGGACAGATTGCCACCG
>JAYOEU010000018.1:0-39223 GCA_038116915.1 Alphaproteobacteria bacterium | reverse complement strand
GCAAGTAATGAGCCTTCTCCCGCCTCGCCGGTTCCGCCTTGGCCGTCCTTGACTTCCGGATCCGTCAGCCGGCGGAACGGACCGGTCGCATAGCCGACCGCGGAAACCAGATCGAAGAAGGCAGCGCGCCTGAAATCATAGGCCCCCGGCGCCGAGGGCGGCGGCGGCGGGCGCAGGGATGCAGGGATGGCGATGGTTTCGCCGATCCCCGGCAACGCCGCGCCGGACCGCAGACTGAACCGCGTTCGCTCCAGACGAACCTCGCCGCCCGCCGCGCTGATCCGGGCGCCGGAAAGCAGGATGCGGGGACGCGACGGGCGGTCCTCGATGGCCTCGACGGTTCCGGTGACCACACCCGCCGTCGCGACCGCCAGCAGATGCGGCGGGATCAGGGCGGTCCGGACCTGGGCCGTGATGAAGCCGAGAACCACGACCAGCGGAATCAGCCAGATCAACCCGCCATTGCGGCGCATCCGGGCGACGAGGAAGCCGATCAACAGGACGCAGGCGCAAGCCGGACCGATTGCCCAGTACGGTTCCCGGGCCAGCGCGAAATAGCCGCCGATCCCGGCTCCGAACCCGACCGGGGTCCACAGCACCCAGCGGTCACGCTCGGTGCGGAACTGGCGGGCGATCCAGTCCGGAACAAGGCCCGCGAGCCGGAACCATCGCCCGCTTTGTCGCCAACCTCCGGTAGGTATGATAAAAGCCGCGTGAGGGATTATCGCGCCTCCAGTACCGGCACTCTTATACAACCTTTCGGGGAATAATACAGATCTCATGACAGTCGTAACGCGTTTCGCGCCCTCACCAACGGGCTTTTTGCATATCGGCGGCGCCAGGACGGCGCTGTTCAACTATCTTTTCGCGCGCCATCACGGCGGCAAATATTTGCTGCGGATCGAGGATACCGACCGCGCCCGTTCCACCCGAGAAGCGGTCGATGCGATCCTGGAGGGCCTCGCCTGGCTCGGACTGTCCGGCGACGAGGCCCCGGTCTTTCAGCATGCCGGCCTTGCCCGGCACGCGGAGGTGGCGCGGGAGCTGGTGGCGAAGGGCCGCGCCTACCATTGCTATTGCTCGCCCGAGGAGCTGGAGACCATGCGCGCCGAGGCCCGCGCGAAGGGCCGTACCGCGCTTTATGACGGACGCTGGCGCGACCTTGATCCGAGCGAGGCGCCGGCCGGCATCGACCCGGTGGTGCGGCTGAAAACCCCGCTTGAGGGAGAGACCGTGATCGATGATCTGGTGCAGGGCCGGGTCACGGTTCAGAACAGCCAGATCGACGACTTCATCCTGCTCCGCGCCGACGGCACGCCGACCTATATGCATTCGGTGGTCGTCGACGATCACGACATGGGGATCACCCATGTCATCCGCGGCGACGATCACCTGAACAACGCCTTTCGCCAGGCCCAGCTGTTCAAGGCGATGGATTGGCCGGTGCCCGCCTTCGCGCATATCCCGCTCATCCACGGCCAGGACGGCGCGAAGCTCTCCAAGCGGCACGGCGCGCTCGGGGTCGAGGCCTACCGGGAGATGGGTTATCTGGCGGACGCCCTGTGCAACTATCTGCTTCGCCTCGGCTGGGGGCATGGCGATGATGAGATCATCCCCCGCGCACAAGCGGTGGAATGGTTCGATCTCGACGGCGTCGGACGCTCGGCCTCGAGGTTCGACATGGCGAAGCTCGACAATCTCAACGGCCACTACCTCCGCGAGACCCCGGACGCGGAAATCGCCGATCTGATATCGGCGCGCTTGGAGGAGCGCCCGGATGTGACCCTGGACGCGGCGGCGCGTCAGCGGGTCGGCCGGGGGCTTTCAGGCGTCAAGGCTCGGGCCAAGACCCTCGTCGATCTGGCCGACGGTCTCGCCTTCTATGCGGCAAGACGCCCGCTCGCCATGAACGACAAGGCGCAAGCCCTGCTCACGGACGAGGCACGCGGCCTGATGCAAGCTCTTGCAAGCGCGTTGGACACGGTCGCGGACTGGACCGAGGAGGCCCTGGAAGCCGCTGTCCGCGAGTTGGCGGAACAGCGGGAGGTCAAGCTCGGCGCGGTGGCCCAGCCGCTTCGTGCCGCCCTCACCGGTTCGAACGCCTCTCCGGGCATCTTCGAGGTGCTGGCGATCCTCGGCCGCGAGGAGGCCCAAGCACGCATCAAGGATATTTGCTGAAATCAAAGGGACCCGATACACTTGTTTCGAACGGGTGGACCAAACCGCCCGACCCTTCACGACAGGCCCGGATTCATGGGCGTAGACAGAGGATTTCGAGCATGAGCAAAAGCAATTCGGCGACTTTCTCGCTGATCAACGACGCGACTGGCGAGAAGTATTCCTTGCCGGTTCTTGACGGGTCGGTTGGGCCAAGCGTCATTGATGTCCGCCGCCTCTACGCCCAGACCGGTCATTTCACCTATGACCCCGGCTATACCTCGACCGGCTCCTGCGAATCCGCCCTCACCTATATTGACGGTGACGAAGGCGTGCTGATGCATCGGGGCTATAAGATCGAGGAACTGGCGGAGCAGAGCAACTTTCTGGAGGTGGCCTATCTGCTGCTGAACGGCGAGCTGCCGACGCCGGCCGAAAACGCCAAGTTCGTGCATGACATCACCCATCACACGATGGTTCACGAGCAGCTGATCAACTTCTACCGCGGTTTCCGGCGCGACGCCCATCCGATGGCGATCATGTGCGGCGTTGTCGGCGCGCTGTCGGCCTTCTATCACGATTCAACCGACATCAACGATCCGCATGCCCGGCTGGTCGCATCCCACCGGCTGATCGCAAAAATGCCGACGATCGCGGCCATGGCCTACAAGTACTCGCTCGGTCAGCCGTTCAACTATCCGCAGAACGAGCTCTCCTTCGCCGAGAACTTCCTCTACATGCTGTTCGCGGTTCCGACCGAGAAATACGTGATGAACCCGGTTCTGGCCCGTGCCATGGACCGGCTGCTGATCCTGCACGCCGACCACGAGCAGAACGCCTCGACCTCCACCGTGCGGCTCGCCGGCTCTTCCGGCGCCAATCCGTTCGCCTGCATCGCGGCGGGCATCGCCTCGCTCTGGGGCCCCGCCCATGGCGGCGCCAACGAGGCGGTTCTCAACATGCTCAACGAGGTCGGCCATAAGGACCGCATCGGCGAGTATGTGAAGAAGGCCAAGGACAAGGACGACCCGTTCCGCCTCATGGGCTTCGGCCACCGGGTCTACAAGAACTACGATCCGCGCGCCAAGGTGATGATGCAAAGCTGCCACGAGGTGCTCGAGGATCTCGGGATCGACGATCCGCTGCTCGATCTGGCGATGGAGTTCGAGAAGCTCGCCCGCGAGGACGAATACTTCATCGAGCGCAATCTCTATCCGAATGTCGACTTCTACTCCGGCATCATCCTGAAGGCGATGGGCTTCCCCTCCGACATGTTCACCGTGCTGTTCGCGGTGGCCCGGACCGTCGGCTGGATCGCCCAGTGGAAGGAGATGATCGAGGACCCGACCCAAAAGATCGGCCGTCCGCGTCAGCTCTATACCGGCCCTGATCAGCGTCCGTTTGTGCCGCTGAAAAAGCGCAAGTAACCAGTTTCCATACATCACAGAGAGGCCGTCGAAAGGCGGCCTCTTTTGTTTATTGCGCATTTCAGAAATCCATCGACAAATAGCTGCATTTTCACTATCTCGCAAACATTCCATTAAATTCATTCATATTGATATATTAAGTAATTTTTAGTATAATTCATACAATCATCAAATATTATTATGCGATAATGCGATATCTAATTCGACTCAAGAACGACCCGATCAAAGCAAACCTCAACTTTGCACATGCACGATTGGGCACAGAGAACCGCCTTGAACAATGGCAAGCGATCCAGCCACGCGACGAACAATTAAGCCTTCGAGCCGCTATGATGGAAAATCTGGCACCGTTTGACGTTCACGTGGTCGCGAGCCCGATGGACAAGACCCAGATGTCTGGGATCGCGGTGGTCGAATGCTCCGACGTATCCGCCATGAAAGAATTTTCCACGCGATACTCCGATTACAAAGTTATCGAAGATAAGCCCATTTCTTTGATACGCCCCGATCGCGTCGCGAGAACCGACTCGCCCCCCGACCACCTCGACACCTGGCATCTCGACAGAATTTTCCTTGGACAGCGCTCTTCAAGCGGCGGGGAGGGAATAACGGTCGGAGTTCTTGATACCGGTGTCACGGAGGTCGCGGAAATCGGTGGGAAAGTATCCGGCCACAACGAATTGAATTTTGACAACTGGACCGTGACGCCGACTGCACCGGGCGACACGGACGGACATGGGACACATGTTGCCGGACTGATTTGCGGCGACAATGTTGGTGTCGCGCCGGGAGCTCGTGTACAGAGCGTAACGATGATTCCAGGTGGCCACGGTTCGGTTAGTAACTTTGTGCTCGCGATGGAATGGGTCCGTGACAATCCCGAGATCGCCATCATGAACATGTCTGCCGGAATTCCCGGCTACGTCGACGATATGCGCGGAGTGGTCGAAATACTCGAGAACGTCGGCGTGCTGATGGTCATAGCCACCGGTAACGAGGGTCCGAACAAATCAAGAAGCCCAGGCAACTATGTTGAACCTTTGTCGATCGTCGCGTCGACGCGAGAAGACCGGATCGCCGGTTTCAGTTCCGGTGGAACCATGTTCGTCGATAATATGAGCTACCCAATCCCGGACCTCGTCGCACCTGGCCAGGAGATTACGTCATGCGTGATGGATGGCGGATACGAGGCTTGGAATGGGACTTCGATGGCTACACCCATTGTCTCGGGTGTTGCGGCGCTCCATATTGAGAAAGAGCCTGATATACTGCTGACTGTCCTTAAGGAAAAGATTATCCTTTCGTGCGTGGATCTAGGCTTTCCGGTCACAAGACAAGGCGCGGGCCTCGTTCAGTTCGAAGGATGATTCTTCGGATTTTCGGCGGTGGAGGACGTGATTTGACATCGTCACAAACCGTGAAATTAGACCAATCCTTGGATGAAGCATTGGCGAACGCTTCCTCCGACGAGGAACTACGTCTGATCTTCTTTCTGAAACGGGATGCCAGACGTGGCCCGGGAAACCCCGACATGGCCGGTCCGAAGCCCATGACACGCGCGGAGTTTCGGACAAGAGCGATTAACGCGGACAACAGTTTGCTCGGCTCTTCCGCGGCCCACGCGATCGACGCACTGAAAAAGATCGGACTGACCGTCAGGGGAACGGGTTCGGTTGGCGCTCTGGTGGTGGATGGAACGGCCAGTCAGTTGCGCCGAGGCATCGCCCTAGACTGCATAAAATCGGCGATGCTCGACCAACCTATGTATCTGGACAGGCCGGTTCGCCCTTCGAATTGATCTATCCCGCCGAACGGTGTCGCCGCAGATCCCGAAATGACAAGAACCAGCCTGTCAGTTCAGAAGCCACTGTTGCATAGCACAGGACGTCCCTTCCGGCTGTTCCAGCGGTGGCAGATGGCCGCAATCGTCGATCAGCACCAGTCTCGCATCCGGAACCCCGTCCGCGATCTCGCGGGAGAGCTCGGGCGGGGTCATCTGGTCGTCCCGGCCGCACAAGACCAGTGTCGGGCAGGTGATCGCCGGCAACAGCGGGCGGCTGTCCCGGCGGCTGGCGATGACGTGCTGCTGATTGACGAAACCGTCGCGGCCGATCCGCGCCGCCATTGCGGTGATGGTCTCGCGCAGGGCCGTATCCTCGAGCCGGCTGGGGTGCAGAAGCTGTGGCAGAAGGCGCGGCGTGACGCCCTTGAACGAGCCTCGCCCCGACAACGCGACCAGACCCCGCCTGCGGCGCGCCTGACGTTCCGTGTCGGCCCGGGCGGACGTATCGAGCAGGGCCAGCCGTTCCACCCGCTCCGGCGCTTGGCGCATGATTTCGAGCGCCACATAGCCGCCCATGGACAGGCCGGCCAGGCTGAAGCGTTCCGGCAAGCCCGCGAGCACCGCCGCCGCCAGCCGGCCGATATCGTCATGCGCCGTCAGATCCGGTACCACGAACTCGGCCCGCGCTCCGAGCGCCGGTTGCAGCGGTGACCAGAGCGCGGCGTCGCATAACAGGCCGGGGAGCAGAACCAGTGTGGGTTTGGTCATTATTTCATCACTTTCGGCGGAATATCGCCATTTTCACGGCAATTTTGTCACAGTATCGTGGTTTCCAGGCTTGCTGGCGGGTATGTGCGTTGACTTAGGCCATCCAATATCTGATAACGCGGACTTCAATCGAACCGCGCAATCATTGTCGCCCAAGGGGCTCGTACGAACCTTGACATTTTCCGACCTTGGCCTGAGTGAGCATGTCGTTGGCGCCGTTGCCGACGCCGGGTACGAAAAACCGACACCGATCCAAGAGCAAGCGATCCCCGTGGTCCTGATGGGCCGCGATGTGCTTGGGGTAGCCCAAACCGGCACCGGCAAGACCGCCGGCTTCACGCTTCCGATGATCGACATCCTCGCTTCTGGACGCGCCAAGGCGCGCATGCCCCGCTCGCTGATCCTATGCCCGACGCGGGAATTGGCGGCCCAGGTGGCCGACAACTTCGTCACTTACGGCAAGAACAACAATCTTACCATGGCGCTGCTGATCGGCGGGGTCGCCTTCGCCGAGCAGACCCAGAAGCTGGACCGGGGCGTCGATGTGCTGATCGCGACGCCTGGCCGCCTGCTCGATCATTTCGAGCGCGGCAAGGTGCTGCTGAACGACGTGAAGATCCTGGTGATCGACGAAGCCGACCGGATGCTCGACATGGGCTTCATCCCGGATGTCGAAAACATCGTCTCCAAGCTACCGAAGATCCGCCAGACCCTGTTCTTCTCGGCTACCATGGACAAGGGCATCCGCAAGCTCGCCGATGCCTTCCTGATGAACCCGAAGGAAATCTCGGTGGCCCCGCCGGCAAGCACCGCCGACACGGTGGTCCAGCACATCGTGCACACCAGCGTTCGCGACAAGCGCCAGGTGCTGCGCGCGCTGATCGAGACCGAGGAAGTCACCAACGCCCTGATCTTCTGCAACCGCAAGCGCGACTGCGGAGTGGTGCACCGCTCTCTGGTGCGGCACGGCTATGACGCGGTGGTGCTGCATGGCGACATGTCGCAGCCGGCGCGGACCGAGACTTTGGCCAAGTTCAAGGCCGGAGAGGCGCGTCTGCTGGTCTGCAGCGATGTCGCCGCGCGCGGCCTCGATATCGCCGGGCTGAGCCATGTCTTCAATTTCGACGTGCCGACCAATGCCGAGGATTATGTCCACCGCATCGGCCGGACCGGACGGGCGGGCCGCGGCGGGCGGTCCTTCACCATCGCGGTGCGCGACGATGCCAAATACGTTCAGGCGATCAAGAAGCTGATCAACAAGGACATCCAGGTCGTCGAGGTCAAGGGACTTTCCGAGACTGCCGATTTGGACGACGGTGAGGAGCAATCCGAGGGCCCGTCCCGTTCCTCCTCGAGGCGCGGTCGGGGCGATCGCGGTGATCGGGGTGAACGGGGCGCCCGAGGCACGAGGGGCGAAGGCAAACCGAAGAGCGAAGCGGCCTCCAAGGTCGATCCGGCGGACAGGCCGCAACCCGCGATCGACGCCTCCGGTGAGCAACCCCGCCAGCGCCCCAGCCGCCAGGCGCGAGACGAAGCCCCCACCGGTGGCTCGGGACGGAGCTCCCGGGGCGAACGCGTCTATCCCGGTGAGAAGGTACCGCCCCCGGTCCCGGCCAACGCGCCGACCAAGGGCATGGGCGATCATGTTCCCGCCTTCATGATGCGTCCGGCACGCACCAGCGTCGCCTGACCCTTCCCTCCTCTCTTCCTTTGCCTTCTGCGGGATAGTCCGCGTCGAGATCAATCGGCTATACTGCCGCTCGGCTCGAACGGCACGGAGGCGGACAGGCCATGCAAACGATTTTCGTCCAAGTCAAATGCGACCTCGGAGAAGCCTATCGGGTCGCCGACGCCGCCGCCCAGGATGTCGAGGGGATCTCGGAGGTGTATTCCACATCCGGCCAGTACGATCTGATGATGAAATGCTATCTGGCGAACGGCGAGGATATCGGCCATTTCGTTACCGAAAAGATCCAGCGCATTCCCGGCGTGAAGGACACCTTCACCGTCATCACCTTCAAGGCCTTTGGGTAACGGCCCGTTATTTGGCGTCCTCGCGCGCCAGACGGAGCGCCTCCTCCAGAACCTCCATGTCGCCAATCTGGTTCGCCAGGATCAGGATCAGGCGCGCGTTGAGGCGGCGGCTTTCCTCGTCGGACAACCCTCTGTGGGTTTCGATCAGCGCCTCGTAGAAATCGTCCGGCCGCGCGATGCGGAGCTCAGTTGCAAGCTTATCGATCATGACGCGGCCCCCGCCCCGATCGCGCGCGCCAAAGCCCCTTTCAAGCTTTCCAACGACGGCGGCGCCCTCCAGCGCGCGGCGACGTGCTGGTCCGGCCGGAGCAGGTAGACGGTTCCGGGGGCGGCGCCCCAGCGTGCGAAGGCGGTCCCGTCACGATCCGCGAGAACGCCCTCCCCGCTCCCTCCTTGCCCCACATGGCGCGCGATCCGCACGACCAAGACCACCGGCCGGAGCCCGGCGCCGAGAGCCATCGTCTCATCCTCTCCGGCGCCGTCGACAAAGCACAGGGCGGTGAAACCGCCGCCCAGATGGTTCAGCAGCCAGCCCCCATCGGCGAGCGGCGCATCCGCAGCCGGAGCGCCGGGGGCAAGCCCCCTGCCCGCGAAATCATCGGCATCGGGAGTACTGAGCGGTGTCTCGGCATAATTGTGCGGCAGGGAAAGTCGTCCGGAATTGACCAGCGCGCGGGCGAACGGCACCCGTTCGGAGAGCGACAGCACCGCCTGGCGGAAATCGGCGCTGACCTGGTTCTTCGGGGTCATGAAATCGGTGCTGCGCGAGGAGTTGAGGATATTCTCGTCCGCCGCCGGCACCCGCTCGGCATCGTAGCTGTCCAGGAGCGCGGCCGGCGCGTCGCCACGCAGCACCAGCGCGAGCTTCCAAGCGAGATTGTCCACGTCCTGGATGCCGCCATTGCCGCCGCGCGCGCCGAACGGGCTGACCACATGAGCGGCGTCGCCGAGGAAGAAGACCGGGCCATGGCGGAACCGTTCGATCCGGCGGCAACTGAAGGTGTAGACGCTGATCCATTCGAGGGTGAAGTCCATATCCTCGCCGACCATCCGCTTTATGCGGGGGATCACCCGTTCCGGTTTGGCCTCCTCGACCGGATCGGCGTCGGGACCCAGCTGCAGGTCGATGCGGAAAATATTGTCGGGCTGGCGATGCAGCAGCGCCGACTGGCCGGTATGGAAGGATGGCTCGAACCAGAACCGGCGCTCCATCGGGAAGTCCGCCGTCATCCGGATATCGGTGATCAGGAACCGCTCCTCGAAGGTCCGCCCCCCGAATTTCAACCCCAGCGCCCGGCGGATCGTGCTGCGCACCCCGTCGGCGGCGATGACATGGTCGGCGAGGATTCGATAGCCGCCCTCGGGCGTCTCGACGTTCACCAGCGCGCGGCCCTCAGCATCGATTTCGATCCCCGTCACCGCGTTCCGCCACCTGAGATCGGTCCTGCCGAACGCATGGATCCGATCGACCAGATATTCCTCGGCATAGTATTGCTGGAGATTGATGAAGGCGGGCATCTTGTGCCCCGCCTCAGGCAGGAGATCGAAATTGTAGATCTCGCGTTCGCCGCGATAGACCCGGCCGCGCTTCCAGACCACGCCCTTGGCGACCATGCGGCCGGCGACTCCGGCCCGGTCGAAGATCTCCAGCGTCCGCTTGGAAACGCAGATCGAGCGGCTGCCGCGCGAGACCGTGTCGTCATCGTCGAGCAGTACCGTCTCCACCCCCAGCCGGGCGAATTCGGCGGCGGCGGCGAGCCCGACCACCCCGCCGCCGACGATCACCAGCGGCAAGCGCTCTACGGTATTCCCGTCCACGGCGGCCGGACGGCGGAACGGATATTTCGGGTAGTCGTAGCTTTGCTGGATGGCCTGCTGCATGGCGGCGCGCTCCGGCGTTACGAGACGGCGCGCCTGACGCTGTTGGTCTGGCCGAGACGGATTGCCGCGATCGCCATCGATACCGCGGCCTGAGCCGGGTCGACGACCGAGATCCCGAGCTTCTCCTCCAAGGGCGCGCGGTAGCGGGCCATGCCGGCGCAGCCCAGGACCAGGACATCGGCGCCCTTGTCGTCGCGCAGGCTCTGGCCGACACGCGTCATGCGCTCGAAGGTTCGATCCTCGTCGGCAAGCTCGGTCACACCCAATCCGACGGCCATGTCGCCGGCCAGCCGGGATTCGAGGCCGAGCGAGCGGATATAGCGGATATGGCGGGGAATGGACCTGTCCAGAATGGCGATGACACCGAACCGGCTCCCGAGTGAAAGCGCCGACAGGATGCCGCTCTCCGCGATGCCGAAGACCGGCTTGGCGGTCACCTCGCGGGCCGCGAACATGCCGGGATCCGAAAAGCACGCGATCACGAAGGCGCCGGCGTCATTGTCGCGGGCCTGAATGATCCGGCAGATATGGGCCGAGACCTGGTCGACATGCTGCTGATTTTCGATACCCGGCGGCCCGTCGGGGTTGGTCACGCTCTCGATCTCCGGCCCGCCCTTAAGGCGCAGAGGATCAAGCGCCCGGTCCATGGCCTCGGTGACCACTTCAGTGCTGTTCGGATTGATGACGATGACGCGGTCGGTCATGGCATGCGCTTCCGGTGGTTAACCCGCGAGCCCCTTGCTCGCGATTTCAAAGACATCCTTGGACAAACCCGGCGTTTCGGCAACCCTTGTCAATTGCGCGGTCATCAGCGCCCGGCGGCCCTCGTCATAACGGCGCCAGCGGGTAAGCGGCTGGAGCAGGCGCGCCGCCACCTGAGGGTTGATCGGTTCCAACTCCAGGACCCGGTCGGCGAGGAAGCGGTATCCGGCTCCGTCGGCGCCGTGAAAGCGCATCTGGTTGCCCGAGGCAAAGGCTCCGACCAGTGCGCGCACCCGGTTCGGATTGCGGATATCGTAGCCCGGATGACCGAGCAGCGCCTTCACCTTGTCCAAGGTGTCAGGCAGGCTCGACATCGCGGTCAGCGAAAACCACTTGTCCAGTTCCATCGGCCGGTCTTTCCAGCGGTCGTGGAAGCGCCGCATCGCCGCCTCACGCTCGGCACAGGCAATGCCGTTCAGCGCGTTGAGGCCGCCCATGACCAGGGTCATGGACGCCGCCGCGGCCACCTGGTTGCCGGCGAGGGCCCGGCCCTCTGGCCGGCCGCTGGAGGCGAGGTAAATCAGCGCCGCGTTGCCGAGCGCGCGGTTGCCCATCGCCTCCGTCGAAAGATCGGAGCCGCCGCCTGCCCGCATCGCCTGGCGGTAAACCACGAGGAAGCGGTCGTAAAGCGCGTCGCCCAGGGTCTGATAAACGAACTCACTCGCCGCGAAGATGCCGTCCACATCGGCGATGTCCATCGCCTGGGCCAGTTCACCCTGGCTCGGCAGGCGCAGCGCCTCGGCCCGGAAGGCCGGCTCCAGGCTTTCATCGGTCAGGGTAGCTTCAAGCGCGCCGATAAAGGCCGGCGGCAGGCTGAACCGGCGCCCGGCGGCATGATCGGCCACCAATCCCAGCATCAGGCCGCTGGCATAACGCTGTCCGGCGTCCCAGCGTGCGAAGGGATCGCGGTCATGGGCCATCAGGATCGCCAGATCCTCGGCCGGCACATCCGCCTTCAGCTTCACCGGCGCTGAAAAGCCCCGTAGCAGCGAGGGGACCGGCGCCTCGGCGATATTCTCGAAGATGAAGCTCTCCTCGGACCGGGTGACGGTGAGAACCCGGTCGGTCGGCGCCTCGTTCATGGTCTCGCCCACAAGCCGCAGCGGCAGTTCGGCGCCGGCGCGGTCCAGCAGACCGATACCCAGCGGAATCGGCATCGGCTTCTTGTCCGATTGCTTGGGCGTATCGGGAATGCTCTGCGTCACCGTGACGGTGGCCTGGCGCGCCGCCGCGTCGTGGATGACCCGGACCGACAATTCCGGCGTGCCCGCCTGCTGGTACCACAGCTTCATGTCCGACAGATCGACACCCGAGGCATCCTGCATGGCCGCGACAAAATCCTCGCAAGTCACCGCCTTGCCGTCATGACGCTGGAAATAGAGATCCATGCCGGCCCGGAATCCCGCCTCGCCGATCCGTGTGTGGATCATCCGCACCACCTCCGCCCCCTTCTCGTAGACGGTCACGGTGTAGAAGTTGTTGATCTCGATATAGCTGTCCGGGCGCACCGGATGGGCCGTCGGCCCCGCATCCTCGGCGAACTGAACCGAGCGGACGAGGCGCGCGTCGCTCAGCCGCTTGACGCCGCGGGAATGGGTATCGGCGGTGAATTCCTGGTCCCGGAACACCGTCAGCCCTTCCTTCAGGCTCAACTGGAACCAGTCACGGCAGGTCACCCGGTTGCCGGTCCAGTTGTGGAAGTATTCGTGCGCCACGATCGCCTCGATGCGCTGGAAGTCGACATCGGTGGCGGATTCCTCGTCGGCGAGGACATAGCGGCTGTTGAAGATATTGAGGCCCTTGTTCTCCATCGCGCCCATGTTGAAATGGCTGACCGCGACGATCATGAACAGGTCGAGGTCGTATTCGAGACCGAAGCGTTCCTCGTCCCAGGCCATCGACCGCTTGAGCGAGTCCATCGCATGCCCGCAGCGACCCTCGTCGCCGTGCTCGACGAAGATCCGCAGCGTCACGGCCCGCCCCGACCGGGTGGTGAAACTGTCCTCCACCATCGCCAGATCGCCGGCCACCATGGCGAACAGGTAGGCCGGTTTCGGGAACGGGTCATTCCAGGTCGCGAAATGCCGCCCGCCGCCGAGATCGCCCGTCTCCACCAGATTGCCGTTGGACAGCAGCATCGGAAAGGCAGCCTTGTCGGCACTGATCGTCGTGGTGAAGACGGTCATCACGTCCGGCCGGTCGGGGAAATAGGTGATGCGCCGGAAACCCTCGGCCTCGCATTGGGTGCAGTACATGCCGTTGGAGAGATAGAGCCCCTCCAGCGCGGTGTTCTCCGCCGGTTTGATGCGGCTCCTGACCACCAGTTCGAAGCTCGATCCGACGCCCGGAATCGCCAGCGACTCCGCGCCGAGCACATAGTCGTCCGCGCTCAGAGTCCTGCCGTCGAGCACCACCTCCAACAAGTCCTGGTCCTGGCCATCCAGATAGAGCGGCGCGCTCTTGTTCGCGGCCTCGGGGTTGCGCCGGCCGGTGAGCCGCGCCGTCACCGTCGCCCCGTCAGCATCGAGATCGATGGTCAATCCCAGCGCGTCGATCAGATGGTCCGGTACCGTGTATTCCGCCAGCAGAACCGGTTTCGGCGCTTGTTCCTCGGCTTCGATACGCATGACCGCTCTCGCTTATTGGTTTGGTTTCGGTCTTCAGTTGGCCATCCAGCCGCCGTCGACCATCAGGTTTTCCCCGGTGATGTAAGAGGCCTCGTCGCTGGCCAGGAAGATCACCGCCGAGGCCACATCCTCGGAGCGCCCGAGCCGGGGCCACGGGGTGCGTGCATGGCTGTAGGCGATGGCTTCGGGCGCGATCGCCGGCCCGGTCTTGCCGGTCAGGATCTTGCCCGGCGCCACCGCGTTGCAAACGATGCCGTGCTCGGCATAGTCGCCGGCGATCTGACGGGTCATGTAGACGGCACAGGCCTTCGAAACGCCATAGGCGAAGTCGTTCGGCGCGCGGATCATACCATGCTGGGAGGAAATGTTGACGATCCGCCCGCGCGCTTCCGCGCCCTCGCGCGGCTGCTGGGTAAGCATTTGCCGGATCGCGCGCTTGCAGCCGAAGAACATGCCCTTGGCCCCGACCGCCATGATCTGGTCCCACTCCTCTTCCGAGGTTTCCAGGAGCGGCTTGCCGCCATGCGCCGCGGCGTTGTTGACCATGACGTCGAGCGCGCCGTACCGGGAAACGGCTTCGCCGACCAAGCGGTCCACGTCATCCCATCGGGTAACGTCGGTCGCGACGAAGATCGCGTCGCCGCCCGCCTTGAGGATCGCGTCCACGGTGTGCTCGCCGCCTTCGCGTGGATCCTCGCGGATATCGGCGACGACGATCCTGGCGCCCTCGGCGGCGGCCTTCAGACAGATCGCCTTGCCAATGCCAGAGGCTCCGCCGGTAACCACGACGGTCCGGTCCCGCAATCGCATATGGGCACTCCATGATTCGCCCGGCGCGGATTTACGCGCCGCTGAGTCTGCAATCTCATTGATAGCCCGTCGCGGCGCGACTTGCCATCACGATCCGTTGGAGGCGGCCTCCAGATACAGGGCCCCGACCGAATTCAGCGCCCGGCAAACCCGTTCGAGCGCGGCGTTCACGGTCGCGATGTCGGCCGGCGGGAACGCGGCTCGGATGCCGCCAAACGCGGTTCCATCGCAGAGGAGCTCGAGCAACTCGATTTCCAGTTTCGTCAAGACCAAGGCCATGCCGCGCCGGCGTCCATCATGATCAAAGCCGATGGAGACCCGCGCGCCAGACTTGTCCGCGAAAGCCGTCGCAAGCTCCCGGCGGCTCGGCTCCCGGATCACGGCCCGGTAGTCATCGTCGGCAAAGTTGATCCCGGACGGCGCCGTACCATCGGACCGCACGGCATAGAAACTGTGCTTGTGCAGTGATCCCTGAAGCTGCTCGGCGAGATGCCAGTGCTCGGCCTTACTCAACGCTCCGGCTCGACGGCGCGCCTCCTCATCGCGAAGCAGCGCGCCTGCATCATAGACGATCGGCGGCAAGAAGGCCTCGGGGGCAAAACCCGCCGCTTCGAAAAGATCACAAAGCTCTCGCACCGAAAACGCCCGATCCCGGGGATTGAGGAACCGATCGGCGAACTCGACATCGCTGATGGTCTCGAAATCGGCCAGAATCGGATTGCGCCACAGCCAATTGGTCTCCGGAAGCGCCCGCAGCAACGCCCGTGCGGCCGGCACGTCGCCAGCGCCGGCGAGACCGAGGCTGCGCAACGCGTCCTGTATGGGATAGATTCCCGTCCGTCCCAATCGGCCATAGGCCATCACGCCGATGCCGCCGGGCGCGGCCGTGACGCGGGACAGGGCCGCAAGCACCCGGGCCGGATCCTCGACATGGTTGAGAACGCCACTGAGGTCGATGTAGTCGAAGCATCCCGCCGGATGGGTTTCCAGTGCCTCGATCGGCGCACATCGGAACTCTATCACCTCGGACAGCCCGGCGGCCGCGGCGCGCGACCGGGCGATCTCGAGCGAGGCCTGCGAAACGTCGATGCACAGCATGGAAAACGGCACACCCCGCGCCACCAGGTGGCGCGCGAAGGCGGTGCTCGTCATTCCCGTTCCGCATCCCGCCGACAGGATGCGGAACATCCGGTCGCGCCGCCAGTGTCCAGCAAAGACATGGTGATTGATTGCCGCGAAATCACTCGGTGGCGCGGGCGTATCCTCTTGCCCGCCCGCATCCCGGGGCGGGTAGGGAAAGGCCTCGTAGAATTCGCGAATGTCCATGCGGTCCGTTCCGAGCGATCCGGTGACGAGCTAACCCGATTCAAACCGGAACGCCAGCCATGTCATGCCACGTGACAGGGCCGGAGGCCGGCGTCGCGGCTCAGGCGGCCTGCGTGTCTTTTTGGTTGGTATAGGCCTTGGCGCAATGCTCCACGCAATAGGGTCTGCCTTCCTGGATCTTCTCGCCGCAGAAATGGAAATCCGCCGCCCTCGGGTCTCCAATCGGCCAGCAGCATTTGGAGCGGTCCCAATCCGCGAAGGTCAGCGGCGAGAGCTTGCGGCGCTTCGGCTCAATCGGCTTGTCAGATCGCACGATCGGCGACTGCCGTTTCGGTAGCCCCATGCGGTGCACCTTTCCGACGACCGCGTTACGCGATACGCCGATTTCCAGGCCAATCTGAGTGATCGACAATCCCTCGGCCCAAAGCCGCTTCAGGTCACCCAACCGTTCCTCGTTCCAAACGCTCGGCGCGGCTTCGCTCATTTCTGCCTCCCATGTTGCGGCCCGTGATCCGGCGCGTTCATGACGCCGCCAGATCACTATATATGGTGTTCGAATGAACTCAGCCTACCGATTGTAGTGGCCGACCGCAAGACGAATCGTTAGAAATCGGCGATTCGACCCCGGACGGCGCAAAGCCGGGCGGAGCACCAGACCGTTGCGGCCGCCGCTCTACCCTAGATCAGTTCGATATCCTGTCTGGCGGCCCGCATCGATCGTAGAGCGTAGAGAATTTCCCGGCGCTTCTCTTCCAGATAGGTGGTGGCATAAGGCGCGCCCTTGAGCCAGGAGCGAATGCGGCTGAAGGTTGCCTCCATGGTCTCGTCCTTGACCACATAGTCGTCCGCGCCGGCTTCGAAACACGGAATCAGCACTTCCGGATCACGTATGCTGGTAACCACGATCATCGGCACGGATCGCGTGATTTCGGCCCGGGCGGTGGCGATGAATTCGATGCCTCCGCGATCATTAAACTCCTCGCCTTTCAGGAAGACACCCAGATCCACCACGCAAAGATCGAACCGCCGCCCCCGCAGATGACGCAAGGCCGTCGCGACGTCCGGGCAGGTCATCATCTCCCCGACGCCCCGCTTGACGACGGACTCGAAGATCAGTGCCCGGACCGGGTCGTCTTCCAACAGCAGGATCTTGTGCTTGCCGGCTCGCATGCCCACGCTCCGTCAATCGGTCCCGGCCATCGACCGCAGTCTCGCGAGGACCACGCGCCCCTCATCGAGGAAAGCGGCAAGCGCCGGAGCCTCCAGCGCGCGTCCCTCGGCAAGCCGTTTCTCCAATGCGCGGGCATGGCCGCCCAACGAGACGAAACCCAGGTCGTGCGATACCGATACGACACGATGCAAGGCTCTTCTTATGTCATCCGGTTCCGTCGCGCGCCCGATGATTTCCAGATGCTCCTCCAAACTGGCGGCCGCCTGACGCAGAACAGCGTCAAAATCCGGCTTTTCCAAGGCGCCGCGCAGACCGGCGATGCGGCCCGGATCGAATCCGCCGTCGGGCGGGACGCCTTTCGTCGGAGGATCGACAAGCCGCGACGTCTCCACGATCCGCCATTTTACCAACATTGCGTCCAGCGTCTCGCGCCCGAGCGGCTTCAGAAGAAAGTCGTTCATCCCCGCCTCCAGACACGCCTTGTGATCAGCGGCGCTTGCGCTCGCGGTCAGCGCAATGACCGGTGCATCTCGCGAAGCGGCGCCGGGATCGGCACGGATGGCCGCAACCGCCTCAAGCCCGCTCATCACCGGAAGGAACAGATCCATCAGAATCAGATCGAATGGCGTCTGCCGCGCGAGGGATACCGCGTCGGCGCCGGTTGTCACAAGATCAACCTCGGCGGCCAAGTCCTCGAGCAGTATCCGCACCAATTCAGCGCTTACCGGCTCATCCTCGACCACCAAGATCCGGCGGCCCTGGGCGCGCTCAGCCAATCGCCTTCCCCCTATTCGGGCGGACGGGCAGGCGCCCGATCCAACTTCGATACAATATCTCAGAATTTTGTCGAGAATGCCACGCTCACACGCGCCGCCGAACCGCTCTCATCCCTCCGGCTCAAGCACGGCCTGGTTGCGTCCCCGGCTCTTGGCCTTATAGAGGGCGGTATCGGCACGCGCGAGAAAGGCCTCGATGGTGTCCTGCGTCTGATCCCGCATGGCGATCCCGATGCTGACGGTGATCGAGATCGACAAATCGTCGGAGATCCGGACCGGTGACGCGGCGACCTTGGCCAAAAGCCTCTCGCCGACACGCTTGGCGACCGCCAGGTTCCTGTCCGGCATCACCACGACGAACTCCTCGCCACCGATTCTGGCGATCATATCCTCATTTCTGAGGTTGCCGCGCATGCTGTCGGCAAGCCCGCGCAATACCGTGTCTCCCACCCCATGCCCATGGGTGTCGTTGACATGCTTGAAATGATCGACATCGACCAGGAGCAAGCAGAGAGGTTTGCCCCGGTTCTCGATCCCGCTCATCAGTCCCTGCAGATAGGTCAGCAAGTACCGGCGATTATAGAGCCCCGTCAGAGGGTCGATCAGCGCCAAGGCGATCGACGCCTCATAGCTCTGGCGCAGCAGGCTTTGAAAACGCCCCCGGCGAATCTGCGTGCGCACCCGCGCGATCAGTTCGTTGCGGTCGAAGGGTTTGACGACATAGTCGTTCACCCCGAGATCAAGGGCCTTTGCCAATCTGTCGGTCTGCGATTGCTCGCCGATGATCAGAATCGGGATCTGCCTAGTTTTCTCAAGCGCGCGAAGCTGCGAGACCATGCGCAGCACATCGACACCGCCGGCGAGATTGAAACTGCAGACGATCAGGTCGTGTTGGCCCGAGGTCGCGGCCGCCAAGCCATCCTCGATGGTTGCCGAGCGTTCGATGACATGCCCGTCGGCTTGCAGGGATTCGCGGGAATTGGCGACATCGATGACCTTGTCCTCGACCAGCAGCACCCGCGCGCCGCGAAACTCGATGGCATCAAGCGTCGCCGGAGCCTCAATCATCGCAAGCTGCCGCGAGGTCTGCTCCCGCAGCAACCACTCGTCCATGATCATCTTGAGCCGAAGCAGCGAGCGCACGCGGGCGAACAGCGCGACATCGTCCACCGGCTTGGTCAGAAAGTCGTCGGCGCCGGCCTCGAGCCCGTTCACCCGATCGCTGGGATCGCTGAGCGCCGTGACCATGACAACCGGCAGATGCATGGTTGCGGGATTGGCTCTGATCCGCCGGCAGACCTCGAAGCCGTTCATGCCCGGCATCATGACATCGAGCAGAATCAGATCCGGCGGCTGTTCCTCGATAACCCGCAACGCTTCCGGCCCGTCCCGGGCGGAGAGCACATCGAAATACTCGCTCGACAGTTTCGCCTCGAGCCGCTTCACGTTCGGCAATACGTCATCGACGACTAGAACGCGGCCCGGCATGAGATATCAGCTCAAAAACTTCTGGACGGTTTCCAGGAAATGGCTGACCGAGATCGGCTTTGCGATATAGGCTTCACAGCCTCCCTCGCGGATCTTCTCCTCGTCCCCCTTCATCGCGAAGGCGGTGACCGCGATGACCGGAATGGATCTGAGGTTCTCGTCTTCCTTGATCCATTTCGTGACTTCGAGTCCCGAGACCTCGGGAAGCTGGATATCCATCAGAATGAGATCCGGCCTCTTTTCGCGCGCGATCTTCAGCGCTTCCATGCCGTCGCGGGTCTGGAGGATCTTATAGTCATGCGCTTCCAGCAGATCGTTGAAGAGCTTCATGTTGAGCTCGTTATCCTCGACGATCAGTATGGTCTTTGCGTCGGCTCGGTCCGTTGACAAGTCACCCTCCGAAATCCGCGATCGGCTCTGCGGCATTTATTTCGATTTTCAAGCGCCTTGGTCAAGGCATCCTCGACCCATGATACGCGTTCAAGTACGATTTAGCCAAGCTTGACGCGCTCCCAGTCCTCTGCGCGCCCGGAAACGATTCATTGTGACCAGCCAACCCATGCCGGACGGATTCAGGATCGGTATCGATCTCGGAGGAACCAAGATCGAGTGCGTGCTATTGGCGCCCGGCGGAGCCGAAATTCACCGGCGCCGGATTTCCGCGCCGCGCGGCGTCTATGCGCGCACAGTCGAGGCGATCCGCGACCTGGTGTTCGAAGCCGACGCGAAGGCCAAGGGGACGGCGACGGTTGGAATCGGCATTCCCGGGGCGCTCTCCAGGGCGACCGGCCTGGTGAAGAACGCCAACTCGACATGGCTGATCGGCAAACCGTTGCCGCGCGACATGGAAGCCGCGCTCGGGCGCCCGGTCAAAATCGAAAATGACGCGAACTGCTTTGCCGTATCGGAAGCCGTCGACGGCGCGGGACGGGGCGCGCAAACCGTTTTCGGCGTGATCCTCGGCACCGGTGTCGGGGCCGGCATCGCGATTCACAGCGCGCCATTGCTCGGCACCAATGCCATCGCCGGGGAATGGGGGCACAACCCCCTACCCTGGCCCGAGGATGACGAACGCCCCGGCGACGCCTGCTACTGCGGCCGGCCTGGCTGCATCGAGACCTTCCTCTCCGGCCCGGCCCTCAAACGGGCGCATCACGCCGCGACCGGCGGGATGTTGGAGCCTCGGGAAATCGCGGATCTCGCCGAAGCCGGCGACGCCGCGGCGGAACGCTCGATCGCCCGGTATGAGAATCGGTTGGCCCGGGCCCTTGCCCATGTCATCAACATTCTCGACCCCGACGTCATCGTGCTCGGCGGGGGCATGTCGAACATCACACGCTGGTACCGCTCCGTGCCGGACCTTTGGGGGCCCTATGTGTTCTCGGATGTGGTCGAGACCCGCCTTGTGCCGCCGCAGCACGGAGATTCGAGCGGCGTCCGGGGCGCCGCCTGGCTCTGGCGGGAGCTTGCGCCGCAGGGCGGTGCGTCATGACCCCCGCGGCGGGAGCACGCCCGGTGGCGGATCAGACCGCCGGCGCCGGCCCGGCCTTGTGCCGGGATTGCCTGACCTGGCCGGAGGCGACGGCGAAAGATGTCTGCCCGCGCTGCGGCTCGCCCCGGATGATCCGTCACCACGAGCTGCGCGGTCTTTCGATCGCCCATATCGATTGCGACGCCTTCTACGCCAGCGTCGAGAAGCGCGACGATCCTTCGATCGCGGACAAGCCGGTCATCGTCGGCGGCGGACGGCGCGGCGTGGTTTCGGCGGCCTGTTATATCGCCAGGATCTATGGCGTCCGCTCGGCGATGCCGATGTTCAAGGCGCTGGCCGCTTGCCCCCAGGCCGTGGTTATCCGGCCTGATATGAACAAATACGCCGCCGTCGGTCAGGAAATCCGCGCCTTGATGCGCGAGGCGACACCGCTCGTGGAACCGCTGTCGATCGATGAGGCCTTCCTTGATCTGTCCGGCACCGACCGGCTGCACAAGGCCCCGCCGGCGGAAACCCTGGCCCGGCTGGTATCCCGCATCCAGAAGGAAATCGGCGTCACCGCCTCGATCGGATTGAGCTACAACAAGTTCCTGGCGAAAGTCGCCTCGGATCTCGACAAGCCACGGGGCTTCAGCGTGATAGGCAAGGCCGAGGCGACCGCGTTCCTGGCGCCGCTCCCGGCAACCGCCATCTGGGGCGTCGGCAAGAGCCTGCAGCAGAAACTGCTGAGTGACGGGATCCGGACCGTGGGCGATCTGCAGGGCATGGAGGAACGGGATCTGGTGCGCCGTTACGGCTCGATCGGCTCGCGGCTCGCCGGATTCTCGCACGGCATCGACCATCGGCGCGTCGATCCGGCCTCGGAGACCAAGAGCATCTCGAACGAGACGACCTTCAACAACGACCTGAGCGCCGAGGCGGAATTGCGCCCGATCCTCTGGAAGCTGTGCGAATCCGTCTCCGACAGCCTCAAGCGCAAGCATTTTTCCGGTCGCGTCGTCACGGTCAAGCTGAAGACCTCGGATTTCAAGTCTCTCACCCGCCGCGCCAGCCTCTCCGCGCCGACGCAGCTTGCCGACACGATCTTTCGCACCGCGCTCCCCCTGCTCAAGCGGGAACTCGACGGCCGCCGCTTCCGGCTGCTGGGAGTGGGCCTGTCCGAGCTTGGCGATGAGAGCGCCGCCGACCCGCTCGACCTCGCCGATCCGGACGCCGGCCGGCGGAAAAAAGCCGAACAGGCGATGGACCGGGTCCGCGAGCGGCTTGGCCGGACCGCGATCGAGAAAGGCCGGGGGTTCGGCCAGACCGTCCGCCAGCAGAGCCCTGCGCACCGGATCCGCCCGGAGGACGAAGAACCGGACGACTAGCGAGGCCCCATGGCTCAGCGACCGGAAATAATGATCAGCACGCGGGTTTCGGCAGGGACTCAAGGCTCTTCAGTTGGAGCTTCACCTTGAATTCCCCGTAGTCGAGGATCAGTTCACTGGCCACGCCATTGGCATGCATGGTCGCCGACATCTCGTGGCTCGGCTCACTAGACTGACTGGAGCCAGGGAAGAAAGCCATCCGGACCGGCCAGCTTTTTCCGCGAAGCAGGACGTCCTCGGCCTTGGCATTCTGTTTCTCGCGGCCGATGGCCATGCTGACGGATGTCGGCCCCTCGACCTCGCTCCCGTCGAACATGGGAGCCGCAAAGAACTTGCCGCCGGACTTCGCGAGATCAATCATCGCAAATGTGTGCGCCGAGGGGAAAAGTACCGTTTCGGGGAGCACGAAGTCGGTTTTCTCGGGCAATGTGAAGCGCGCCATGCCCTTGCCCTTCGGCCCGGGATGCGTGGCGAAACCCTCGATCTTCTCGGGCGAGCCGGCGCCCGGCTTGTTGGTCACGAAAAACCTGTAGCGCTTGCCGTCCTTGCTCTCCCAGGTGGTGAAGGTGGTGTCGACTTCGCGGACCGGGCCAGCCTCGCTGAAATACCGGATGGCGTAGCGCTGCTCGACCACCCAACCGTCACAATCCTCCCGCCATTCAAAGGCCATTCGGCCATCGACATCGGTAATCGCCGAGTCCGTTTTCGACCCGCCGAGCGACATCGCATAAAGCGCTCGGTGCGGCGCGAAATCGGCCCGGGCCTGTCCGGCCTGCGCCGACGGCGCTGCCAGGAAAATCCCGGATAAACCCAGGACCAGCAACTTTGAAAACCCGCGGTCTATCACTTAAGTCTCCGTGAAGCGAAACGTGGCGGTGCCACCGAGCCTTCGTGGCGGCCCCGCACCCATGGTTAGGGAATATGGGGTTGCGGCGGGCAATTCGCAAATCCGCAATTTTCCCGCCGTTTCAAGCCTCGGCAAAATCTTCCCCAAACCCGGAAAAATAATCCGACCGGACAACACCACGTTCAACGCAAGGCACGGAATCCTTGGGAAAATCCCACAATTCCGGCGATCCCGCCATGGCATGAGGCTTGCTCCTTACTCGTTGACCTGATGCAACGATTGCGGATTGATCCAATGGAACGGACGGCCGGCTACGCCTCTCTCCCGATTCCGCCCGCGGCGAACGCGATTGCCGTTCGTTCCGAACTGGACAGCTTGCTTTCCAGAATGTCGGATGTTCTGGCGCTGGACGATGCCGGGATCACCGAAATCGGCGCCGGCGCGGGAAACGAGACGGAAGTCGCCCTGCGGCTTGCCCTGATCGCGATGGCCGAGGCGGAAAAGCGCATCGAGCGCCAGGAACGCCGGATCCAGGAACTGGAAAATCTTTCGAATACCGACGAGCTGACGCATTTGCTGAACCGGCGCGGTTTCCACACCAATCTGCGCCGGGCGCTTGCCTTCGCGGCGCGCTCCCATGTCAAGGGTTCGATCATCATGATCGATCTGAACCGCTTCAAGGCGGTCAATGACCACTACGGGCACGCCGCCGGCGACGCCCTGCTTCAGTCGGTCGCGGAATGCCTGCGTCACCGGGTCAGGGAGACCGACTCGATCGGCCGGCTCGGCGGCGACGAATTCGCGATCCTCATGCCGGGGATCACGAAGGAAATCGCCGAGGAACGCATGCGCGCCCTGGATCACGCGTTGAACGGTCGCACGCTGCAATGGAACGACGCTCAGATTCCCATCAGCGCCAGCCTCGGTCTCGCCCATTACGCGGAAGGTGACGACGAGGCGTCAGTGCTGAAACGCGCCGATGCCTCCATGTACCTGAACAAGGCCGAGCGCCGGGGTCCGAGCGACCGGACATAAGTCCGCCGGCCCGACCGACAGTACCAAAGCCGCAAAGAGATACGGTGTTGTTACCTGGCGAAGGTCCAGGTTTCGTGCCCGTCGATGCGCGGATGCGCGCGGCGCAATTTTTCCACCGCCGACTTCTCCATCGGCCCGACGGCAACCCGCTTCCAGGTTTCGCCGCCGACCACGACCGTCATGACGGTCGGGCTCAAGCCGGCATAGCGCCGCATCAGATGATCCGCGCGGTCCGAGACCCGGAACGAGCCCAGGGACAGATAGTGCAGGTCCGGGTTCTGGCTGATCGCCGGCGTGGCGGACGGACGGGTCATCGGAAGCGGCGGCAGCTCGGCGCTTTCAACCGCGATCGGCGTTACCGGACGCCCCCAGCCGCCAAGCCGGACGTCGCTCGGAACGGCCGATGCGGGCTGCAGTCCCGAAACATCCAGGGCGACATCGGCGGGCACACGCATCGGCGCCGCCAGCGACGAGACCAGGATCGCGTCCGGTTGCTTTCCGTCCTTGCCGGTCTTATCGGTCTCGGGCAATTCGGCCGTGTTCTTGTCGACTGCATCACCCCAGACCTCGGGAACCTCGGCGGATTGCGGCACGGTGTCCCTGTCCCCCGGGAAATGGCCGGTGTAGCGCGTGTCCGGGCGATACTCACCCGAGGCGTAATTGCGGCACATCTCATCACCGAGCGCGACACGATGCATCGCGCAGTCCTGTTTGTTCGCCGCCGAAATGACATGATCCGTCGTGCTCTTGCCGGTGGTCAGCAGAGAAATCCCCGACAAGCTCGAGGTGACGATGGAAATGGGCAGTGGAATTACCGGAACGCATCCGACCGTCAACAGCGGAACCGCGCCAAGCATGATGAGCCGTTTCATATTGATTCCCCGCATGAATCAATAGGTTAGATTACGAATCCTGATTCAAAACTCAAAATCGCGCAACCCGAAATTTAGATTGAATTGTATCCAACCTCCGCTTTCACGCGTAACCCTTTGTTAATGATTCGATTTTTCGCCGTAGAAATCTTTCCCAATGCGGCGTTTTCATGCCGGATGAATCAGTGTATACGCGGGCGATGACCCTCATTTCGAACAATATGGACCTGGCGGCGGTCTGCGACCGATTTGCCAAGGAAGCCTTCGTTTGCGTCGATACCGAGTTCATGCGCGAACGCACCTTCTATCCGAAACTCTGCCTGATCCAGATTTCCGGTGCCGATGAAGCGGTGGCGATCGACCCCCTCGCCGACGGCATCTCCCTGGAGCCGGTACATGCGCTGATGGCGAATCCGAAGGTCCTGAAGGTGTTCCACGCCTGCCGCCAGGATATGGAAATTTTCTATCTGCAGACCAAGTCGATCCCCGCGCCGCTTTTCGACACGCAGATCGGCGCCATGGTCTGCGGGCACGGCGAATCGGTAAGTTACGACAAGCTGGTGCGCAAACTAACCGGAGTTCAGATCGACAAGAGCTCGCGTTTCACCGACTGGTCGCACCGCCCGCTCTCGAAGGAACAGATCGGCTATGCGCTTTCGGACGTGACGCATCTGCGGACGGTGTATGAGAAACTCGCCGCCCAACTCAGAGCCTCGGGCCGGGAATCCTGGCTTGAGGAAGAGTTCGCGGTGGTCAGCAACCCGGACACCTATGAGCTGGACCCGCGCGAGGCTTGGCACCGTCTCAAAGTGCGGAGCGGCAAGCGCCGGTTCCTCGCCATCGTCCGCGAGCTTGCCGCCTACCGGGAGATCGAGGCGCGCCGCCGCGACATTCCGCGCAACCGGATCATGCGTGACGATGTCCTGCTCGACATCGCCGCCCGCTCGCCGCGCAACCCGAAGGATCTGGCCAAGGTCCGGAACATTTCCGAGCAGTTCGCGACCGGCCAGGCCGGCGCGGAGATTTTGGAGGCCGTATCCGCGGCGTTGGCGCTGCCGGACGACGGTTGCCCGAGCATTGAGCAGCCGCCCGACACCCGCCAGCCGCATCCCGCGATCGTCGAACTGCTCCGGGTCCTGCTGAAGCAAAAGTCCGAAAAGCACCAGGTCGCGCAGAAGCTTATCGCCAACGCGGCGGATCTCGACGCGATCGCCATCGCCGATGACGCGGATGTCGCGGCGCTTCGCGGCTGGCGCAGGAAGCTGTTCGGAGACGACGCCCTCGCCTTGAAGGCCGGGCGGCTGGCCCTCGCCATTTCCGGCGATCAGGTCAAGCTGATTTCTCTATAAGCTCGACCGCCGCCAAGCTTTCACCGGTTTCCGTTTCGTCCGCCCTGGGCGCGAGAACGATCGGCATGCCGATCGCGCGGGACAGCTCGTCGATGCGCCGGCCGATCACCTCGCCATGCAGGGCCGCCATCGATTTCGGATACCCGATCGCCACCCAATCATGCTCGGCCCGGACCTCCAGCCGCGACAGGAGATTTTCGACGCCGCCGCAGAACGTCAGACCGAGCCGCAACGCCAACCCGATCCGCAGGGCATCGCGGCGGCGTTTAGAGGAAATCAAGGTCGAGACCGCGGCCGCGGTCGAAACCTTGTGATCCCCTTCGTATCGGGCAAGGATCGCCAGCGCAATGAAGACCCGGTCCTCGTGCCCGATACCCACGACCGGCAGCCGCAGCACCTTCAGGAACGCCTGCTCGCCGCGATATTGCGGATGTTCCGACCAGCCGATATCGGCCAGAATGGAGATCGCCGCGATCAACCGGTTGTCCCGGTCGTCGAGATCCGGCACGAACCCACGGATCCACCGCTCCACCACGTCGGGCGCCAGCGGAAATCTTCCCATCTTGCCGGCGATCACCGAGCAACTTGCCAACAGCGGGTCATCGGGCCGCTCGATCTCCGGCAATTGGTCGAACAGACAGCCTTCGCGCAGGCCGAAAGCCGAAAACACCAGCCGGCTCGGCTGGCCAAGGCGCATCACCCGTGAGAGGATCAGCGCGGCGAGACCGACGGTGGGATAACGCCGTTTGGAAACCCCGCTGAGCCGCCGTCCCGGTCCCGTCGACGCGCCGGAAACCCGGTCGAGATACTCCAGCGCCTCTTCCGTCCCAAGCTCGTAGCCGTGAATGACCTGTAAGGGGTAGTTGGAACCCGCCATATGGGCCTTGGCGAGGCTGCGCCAGGCGCCGCCGACCGCATAGAGCGGGCGTCCGCGCATCTCTGAAATCCAGTCCAGCTTGACGAGTTCGGCATCGATCCGCTCCTCGAACTGCGCCCTTCGGTCCGGGGTCAGCGCGCCCAACCGCAACGGCCCGATCGGCAATGACGTGATCTGACCGGTGGTGCCACCGCTGACATTCACCATTTCGAGGCTGCCGCCACCGAGGTCTCCGACAATCCCGTCGGCGCCGGGGAATGCGCTCATCACCCCATGCGCCGACATCATGGCTTCCTCCTCGCCGGACAGCACTCGGACCTTGAAGCCGAAGCGGCTTTCGAGATCCCGCGCGAATTCCGGTCCGTTGCTCGCGTCCCGCACCGCCGCCGTGGCGACCACGTGCAGCTCATCCACCTCCATCGCGCGGGCGATCTCGGTGAACCGCCCGATATTGACGATTGCCGAGATGCGGCCGGTTTCCGACAGCCGTCCGGTCTCCATGAGCTCGGCGCCCAGCGCGCAAAGGGCCTTTTCGTTGAACACCGGGATCGGCATCCGGCTGCCGCCCTCGAAAACCACCAGTCGGACCGAGTTCGAGCCGATATCGAGCACTCCGACCCGGTTCTCGGGATTGGAAACGGCGAGCGTGGTTATCTGGGTCAAGGGTCCACCCATGTTTTTCAGGACGAGGCCAAATGCAGGCCGCTTTCCGCCGGACGGCGCAGACCACTGCCGCGCCCCGACAGGCTCGGATTGGTCATGAAGTAGGTATGCGCCGAGAAGTCCGAGGGATCCGCCTCGACCCGGTGATACGCCCCGTCGGCGTCAAGGAGCCAGCAGTTCGCACGGTCCTTCAGATTCGCGCCCATGATTTCGTCGAGCACCTGCTGATGCACCGTCGCGTTCTCGATCGGCACGAAATGCTCGACCCGCCGGTCCAGGTTCCTCGGCATCCAGTCCGCCGAGGAAATGAAGACCTTCGCATCGTCGGAGGGCAACGCCTTGCCATTGCCGAAGCAGGCGATCCTGGAATGCTCGAGAAACCGGCCGATGATGCTGCGCACCCGGATGTTTTCCGACAGTCCCGGAACCCCGGGGCGCAGACAGCAGATCCCGCGGATTACAAACTCGATCTGCACGCCGACGCAAGAGGCCTCATACAGAAGATCGATCAGGTCCGGATCCACCAGCGCGTTCAGCTTGGCCCAGATCTGGGCCGGCCGACCGGCCCGCGCGTGCTTCATCTCGGCGCGGATCAGCGTGGTCAGGCGATCCCGCAAGGTCAGCGGCGAGATGGCGACCTTGCTCATCTCCGCCGGCGCGGCATAGCCGGTCATGTAGTTGAAGATCCGCGAGGCATCGCGGCACAGATCCGCGTCGCAGGTGAAAAATGACAGGTCCGAATAGATCTTGGCGGTGATCGGATGATAGTTGCCGGTGCCGAAATGCGCGTAGTTCCGGAGTTGCCCACCCTCGCGCCGCACCACCAGCGAGATCTTGGCGTGGGTTTTCAGATCGACGAAGCCGTACACCACCTGCACGCCGGAGCGCTCCAGATCGCGGGCCAGCTTGATGTTGGTCTCCTCGTCGAACCGGGCCTTCAACTCGATCATCGCCGTGACCGACTTGCCGGCTTCCGCCGCTTCGGTCAGCGCCTTGACGATCGGCGAGTCCTGGGTCGTGCGATACAGCGTCTGCTTGATGGCCACCACCGCCGGGTCCGACGCCGCCTGGCGCAGGAACTGGACCACGACGTCGAAGCTCTCGAAGGGATGGTGAACGATGATGTCCTTGGCCCGGATCGCCGCCAGGCAATCGCCGCCGAAATCGCGGATCCGCTCCGGAAACCGGGCATTGAACGGCGGCCACAGCAGGTCCGGGCGTTCTCCGGTGATCAACTGGGTCAGTTCCGCCAGCCCAACCAGTTCGCCGAGCGAGAAGATATCCTCCTCCGAACAGCCGAGTTCATGGACGACGAAGGCGCGCAGATCCTCGGGCATCGAGGTGCTGACGCCGATGCGGATGACATTGCCGCGCCGCCGCCGGCGCAACGCCGATTCAAAGGAATCGACGAGATCCTCGGCCTCCTCGTCGATCTCCATTTCACTGTCGCGCAGGACCCGGAATATGCCCTGGCCGACCACCTCGAAATTCGGGAAGACCGTGGCGATATGCTCCAGAATGATCTGTTCGGTCGCGATGAACCGGGTCTCCTCGCCCGGCAGCCGGACGAACCGGTTGACCGTGGTGGGAAGCGGGAGCAGCGCCTCCATGTCGTGCCGGTCGGACATCCGGCGCAGCCGAAGCGCGATACAGGCGGCCCGATTGGGGAAAAACGGAAACGGGTGGGCCGGGTCGATGGCGAGCGGCGTCAGCACCGGGAAAATCTGGTCGAGGAAATAGTTCTTCAGCCACACGCGGTCTTTCTTGGTCAATTCCTCATGGTCGATCAGCTGAAAGCCCGCCGCGCGCAGCTCGCCCCGCAGCTTGCGCAGGCAGTCCTGCTGATCGGCGACGAGTTTGACCACCTCGCGCGAGATTTCGGTGAGCTGCTGCGCCGGCAGCCGGCCATCCGGGCTGGCGCTGGAGACACCCGCGGTCACCATCCCCTTCAGCCCGGCGACGCGGACCATGTAGAACTCATCGAGATTGGCGCTCGAAATGGCCAGGAAGCGCAGTCGTTCCAAAAGCGGCACGGCCGGGTTCCCCGCCTCCTCAAGCACACGGGCGTTGAAGGCCAGCCAGGAAAGTTCCCGGTTGAAATACCGCGGCCCTTGTCGTGCGGGGCCTCGCGCGTGTGAGACGAATTCCATGCTACTCATCGCCAAGTCCTGATTTCCGCGATGCAAGCGTCACTTTGCCTCATCAGCATGCCAGAACCCGCCCACGGATGACAGGACCAAGACGGAGCAGCACCAATGACTTTCCACGCGGGCAATGGTCCGGACCACCGGATCATGCTACCGAGACCGCCGCGCGGCGCCTTCGCCGGCCGACCGGAGACACCAGCCATGGCGACGTCAATCCTTCGTATCGACTGCAGTCCCAAGGCAGGCGCCGCCCATAGTTGCCGGATGGCCGATGAACTGATGACTGCTCTCGGCAGAACCAATCCGGGCGCCGCGGTCACCCGGCGGGTGCTCGCGGATACACCCGCGGCCCTGGTCGACGGATCATTCGCGGCGGCGATGATGACCCACCAAAACGCCGAATCGGCGCGCGGCCATCCCGCCCTCGGCCAATCAGAGGTGCTGATCGCGGAACTCGAGGCGAGCGATCTCCTGGTGCTTTCGACGCCGATGCACAACTTCACCGTGCCCGCCGCGCTGAAGGCCTGGATCGATCAGGTCGTGCGGTTCGGGCGAACCTTCAGGAGCACGCCGGAGGGCAAGATCGGACTGCTCGCGGACCGGCCGGCCTTCATCGTGATCGCGTCCGGCGGATACTTCAGCGACGAGCGGGTGCGCCAACCGGATCACCTCACGCCCTACCTGAAGGACATCCTGGCGACGATCGGCATCAAGGATCTCCGCTTCATCCTGCTGGAAGGCCTCGCCCGCGGCGAGGATGCCGTCGACGAGGCCTACCGGCGCGCGCGCCAGGTGCTGGCGGCGCTATAGCGAGCTGCGGAACGCCCCGCCATCCATCAGGATGTTCTGACCGTTGATGAAGCCGGCATGGACGCTGCACAGAAAGGCGCAGGTCTTGCCGAACTCCTCCGAGGTGCCGAACCGGCCCGCCGGGTTCTCGGCGGTCGCGATCTTGTACATCTCGTCATAGGTCTTGCCGGCGTTCTTCGCGCGGACCGAGATATTGCCGCGCAGCCGATCGGTATCGAAAGGGCCCGGCAACAGGCCGTTGATGGTCACGCCCTCGCGCACCGTGTCCCGCGCGATACCGGCGCAGAACCCGGTCAGGCCGGTCCGCGCGCCGTTCGACAGACCGAGGATCGAGATCGGCGACTTCACCGCCGCCGAGGTGATGTTGACGATCCGGCCGAACTTGCGCGCCATCATCCCGTCAACCGTCGCCTTGATCAGCTCGATCGCGGTCAGCATGTTGGAATCGATCGCCTTGATCCAATCCTCGCGGGTCCAGTCGCGAAAATTGCCCGGAGGCGGGCCGCCGGCATTGTTGACCAGAATGTCGACGTTGCCAGCCATCTTGAGCGCCGCCGCGCGGCCCTCCTCGGTTGTGATGTCACAGGCAAGCCACTTCACCGTCGTTCCGTAGGCCTTGCCGATCGCCTCGGCGGTCGCCTTGATATCGGCCTCGGTCCGCGAGCAGATCGTCACATTGACGCCCGCTTCCGCCAGCGCCTCCGCGCATCCCTGGCCCAGCCCCTTGCTCGCCGCGCAGACCAGCGCGTTCTTGCCGGCAATTCCCAAATCCATTTGAAGTCTCCCTGAGTTACACCGTCATTCGGTAGTGTCTTGCGCCGCCAGAACCGAACGCGCGAGCGGCAAAGTGATCCCGCGCCGTTCCGAGAGCGCCGTCTTGTCCAGGACATCCACCAGACGCGCCGCCTCCTCCAGCGACCTCTGCATCCGGCTCGCCAAATATTCCAGAACATCTCGCCCGACATGCAGTTGGCGGTCACGGAACAGCTTACTCATCACACCGATGATCAGCGCGTCGTCGGGCGCGCCGATCGCCACCGCCGGCATGGCCGCCAGGCGCGAGGCGAGATCGGCGGGCCGGAACCCCATTCTTGCAACCGGGACCCGGCTGAGCACCAGCACCGCCCCGCCCCTTTCGGCGGTCATATTGTGCAGGTGAAGCAAGGGTTCGCCCGGCCAGTCACCGGCAAGCCCGTCGATCACCATGTCCCTTGCATCGCCGAGCAGCGCCGGGACGTTTTCGGGCGCCGCGATCGGCCGGTCGATCAGTCCGGCACCGGACCGGGCGCGCCAGACCGCCGCCAGATGCGTTTTGCCCGACGACGCCGGGCCGTGAACATTCAGTCCCGTGGTGCGCACCGGCCAGTCCGGCCAGCGGTCGATCCACGCGACAGCCTCGCGGTTGCAGTCGGAAACCAGGAATTCCTCGCGGCCCCGCGCCGGCCGAAGTGCGAGGTCGAAAACCAGTTGATCCTTGGTGCTCACCCGCCGGATCCGGACCCGGTTCCGTCGCGGCCGTCTTTGTCGGAATCCGAGGCCTGCACATCATCCGGCGGCGGAATGCCATGGAGATGAAGCGGGCTGGCAAGATACTCGGCCATTCCGAAGCGGGTGAGAACGCCAATGACCGCCGCCGCCGGCAGCGCCAGCAGGACGCCGACAAAACCGAACACCGCCCCACCGGCGAGCAACGCGTAGATCACCCAGACCGGGTGCAGCCCCACCGCCCCGCCGACCAGCTTGGGTGTGAGCACATTGCCTTCCAGCACCTGGCCGACCACGAAAATCGCCGCGATGATGGCGATCGGCTGCCAGGCATCGAACTGGACCGCGGCGAGGCCGATGCTCATCAGGCCGCCGAGGATCGCGCCGACGAAAGGAACGAACGAGATCAGGCCGACGAAAATCCCGATCGCAAGCCCGAACTGCAAGCCGGCAAGGCTGAGCGCCGCCGCATAAAAGATCGCGAGAACGATGCAGACGCTGCCCTGACCGCGCACGAAAGCCGCCAGGGTCCGGTCGATCTCCGCCGACTGCTTGCGGATCGTGTCGCGCTGGGCGCGCGGCAGCCAGCCGTCGATGGCCTCGACCATGCGGTCCCAGTCGCGCAACAGATAGAAGGCGACGATCGGTGTGATCAGCAGCAGCGAGAGCAGATTCGCCACCGCGACGCCGCCCTTCACCACACGCGCGAGAAGGCCGCCGATCCATTTCAGCGCCTCGCCGGCCATGGAGGGGAGCTTGTCCATCGCCGAGCTGTCGGCGCCCGCGTTGAGCTGAGTCAGGATCGGTCGCAAAAACGGCTCCAGCCGCTCAAAAATCGCCGGCACCACCTGCACCAGACGCAGCACCTGGGCATTCAGGACCGGCACCAGCAAGAGGAACAGGCCGACCGAGACGATCAGAAATCCGACCAGCACAACCGAGGTTCCGACGGTCCGCGAACAGCCCATCCTTTCCAAACGGTCGACCAGCGGATCCAGGAAATAGGCGATCGCCATGCCCGCGACGAACGGCAGCAGGACCTCGCTCAGAACATAGAGCCCGGCGAGACCGGCGGCGGACAGGGTCAGCCAGAAAATGCTCCGCTCGCGCCGGGTCATGCCGCGTCCGCCATGACTATTGCGACGCCGCCGGCGCCGGCGCGCCCGGCACCACCACACCGCCGCTTGCGGCGCCAGGCGCCGCGGCGGGAACTCCCGGGAGCGGGGCGGCGTTTTCCGGCGCGGGAAGATAGATCTCCGGAACCCGCTGATCCCTGTCGGCGAGCACGAAATCGACCCGCCCCTCGAGCAGTTCGAGGTCGCGCTGGCGTACCGCGTTGCGCAATTGGTCGGCCCCGCCCTGGACCCACAGATCCATCAGCGCTTCCTTCTTGGAGATCCGAAGCAACTCGGAGCGCCGCAGCACGCCGATACCGTCCAACCGGCGGCGGATCGACAGCCAGCGCCCGAATCCGTCGATCGGAACCACCACCGTCACCCGGGTTTCCAGCCCGGGAAGCACCAGATTCGCCCGCTTCCAGGTGCTGGAAAGCGTCGAGACCACGCGGGTTACACCGGCATCCAGCAGACCGATCAGGTCGTCAGGGTTTTGCCCCTTCACCGAGTCGATGATGGTCTCCTCCATCCGCTCGCCGGCCCGGCGCACGATGGCGATCTCCAGCACCGGCAGATTGTCGCGCGGATCGAAGGTCCGGGCGGCGCGGGCCACCACCACGTCGCGCGCGCCATAACGGTCCGCCACCGCCCGCAACCGCTCCTCGTCGCCGCGCAGGGCCTGCACGGTGGACAGATCGCGGATATCGGAAAGATCGCCATAGGGCACGGCGATCGGCAACAGCCCGTCGCGCAACGGCAGGTTCTGCCAGGCCTCGCGCCAGGGATTCGGGTCTTCCCACAGGACGCCGACGCCCTGGCTGGTGAGAATCGGGATGATCAGAACCGGCCGGCTCGGGGTTTCGGCGAAGGCCACGCCGGCCTTGGTCAACGCCTTGCGGACCTCGTCCCGGTTGAAGCGGTAGGAGAGCGACGCGATGTAGCGGACCGCCGATGTGCGCTCCCGCAGAACCTCAAAACCCTGAATCAGCGGTACCAGCTGATCGTCCTTGTAGGATGCCAGTGCCTTGGCCTCGCCCGGCAGGGTCAGGCGGTCCAGCAACCGCTTCCAAGCCGTATCACGGCCGATTTTCAATGCCTGTTCCCGCGCCGCGAGAGCCGATTCAGCCGTCACGTCGACCGGGACCGGCGTGATGGTGAAGACCTCGCCGGGCTCCAGCGCCAAGACCGGCGCGGCGGCAACGGCGGCACCTGCCAGCATGATCAGAGCGGCGAGCAGGGATCGTTTTCGGGACCGGTCAGTCCTCATCTGTAAGCGAACTCCAAAACCGTCTTGCCCATTGCGATGTCGACACGCCATAAAGCACGAATTCGGCGATTTCATGGCTGGGCCGCCGCGCGGCGCGGGTCATGCCTCGCCCGTTCGGCTTTTATAGCGGATCACAGCGGAGGAAACCATCAGCCAGCCTGGAAACAACCGCCCGCTCACCTACCGCGACGCGGGTGTCGACATCGATGCCGGCGATCGCCTCGTCGATGCGATCAAGCCGCTGACCCGTTCGACCGCGCGGCCGGGCGCCGACGGGACCATCGGCGGGTTCGGCGGCGTCTTCGATCTGAAGGCAGCCGGCTTCACCGATCCGCTTCTGGTCTCGGCCACCGACGGGGTCGGCACCAAGCTGCGGATCGCGATTGAAACCGGCATCCACGACACCGTCGGCATCGATCTGGTGGCCATGTGCGTCAACGATCTGGTGGTCCAGGGCGCCGAGCCGCTGTTCTTTCTCGACTACTACGCGACCGGCAAGCTGTCGGTGGAGGATGCCCGCGCCGTTGTCGCCGGAATCGCCGAGGGGTGCCGGCAGGCGGGTTGCGCGCTGATCGGCGGCGAGACGGCGGAGATGCCCGGAATGTACGGCGAGGGTGACTACGATCTCGCCGGTTTCGCGGTCGGCGCGGTTGAGCGGTCCGGCCTCCTGGACGGAACCCAGGCGCGGGCAGGCGACGTTCTGCTGGGTATCGCGTCCTCCGGCGTCCATTCCAACGGTCTCTCGCTGGTCCGGCGCGTGATCGAGGGGAGTGGCCTCGGCCACGACGCACCCTGCCCGTTCGAGAAGGGGCGCACGCTCGGCGAGGCGGTGCTGACGCCGACCCGGATCTATGTCGCGTCCTGCCGGGCGGCGCTGGCGACCGGCGGCGTGCGCGGCCTCGCCCATATCACCGGTGGCGGCCTGGTCGAAAACCCGCCGCGGTCCTTCACCGCCGACCTCGCGGCGCGAATCGACGCCGCGTCCTGGGACCTGCCGCCGGTCTTCCGATGGCTCGCCGCCACCGGCGGGATCGAGCCGACGGAGCTTGCCCGTACCTTCAACTGCGGAATCGGCATGCTGCTGATCGCCGCGCCGGACGCGGTTCCGGACATCACGGCGGCGCTGCAGAGCGCGGGCGAGACCGTCCACCGGATCGGCCTGCTGGAGCCGCGCGGCGAGGACGCACCCTCGGTCGTCCTGGAAAATCTGGCGCGGTGGTCGGCGTGACGGCGCGCGTGCGCACCGGGGTTCTGGTATCCGGCGGCGGCACCAACCTGCAGGCGCTGATCGACGCCACCGCCGACCCGGATTTCCCCGCCGAGATCGTTCTGGTGATTTCCAACCGACCCGGCGTCAAGGCGCTGGAGCGCGCAAAGAAGGCCGGAATCGCCACCGAGGTGATCCGCCATCAGGATTTCGACGGCCGGGCGCCGTTCGACGCGGCGCTCGACCGCTCGCTACGCGCCGCCGGGGTCGAGATCCTCTGCACCGCCGGCTTCATGCGCATTCTCACCGCCGAATTCGTCGACGGCTGGCGGGACCGGATGATCAACATCCACCCCAGCCTGCTGCCGGCCTTTCAGGGCCTGCACACCCATCAGCGCGCGCTCGACGCCAGCGCCCGCATCGCCGGCTGCACGGCGCATCTGGTGATTCCCGACCTCGATGCCGGACCGATCCTGGCCCAGGCGGCGGTGCCGGTCCTCGCCGACGACACGGCCGAAACGCTGGCCGCGCGGGTGCTCGAGCAGGAACACCGGATCTATCCCCTGGCCCTGCGTCTGGTGGCCGAGGGCCGGGTCCGGGTCGAAAACGGCCGCGCGATCATCAGCGGCCAGGGCGCGCCGGACAGCGGCCTATTGATCAATCCCGCCCCGCAATGACGTTTTGAGGCTTGGCGGAACGGCGGACGTTGATCTATATAGCTTTTAGGGAATCAACGCCGGACGGACCGGGGGGACTGACACCATGGCGGCTGAGCATTCGAAGAACGACGCGGATTACCGCTTCCATCAGGACACCTATGAAGGCGTCTGCACCCTGTTCAAGGTCTCCATCGTTCTGATCGTGATCACCCTGCTGTTGCTGGCCTGGCTGGTCGTCTGAGCCGGCGTGTCAGCCGTCACCCTGGCGAAGGCCAGGGCTCTTGACGCCGGCGGACAGCGCATTTCCCTAGATCGAAACGTTTGAACCGATCCCGCCACAGGCCCTGGCCTGCGCCAGGGCTAAGAATCTGCGGGATCGCCGGACCTCAGCCCGCGATATCGGCCAGGCTGAAGAATTGCGGGATCTCCTCGGCGGCCGTCTCCGGCGCATCGGAACCGTGCACCGAGTTCTCGCCGACGCTCTTGGCGTAGAGCTTGCGGATGGTACCCGCGGCCGCCTCGGCCGGGTTGGTGGCGCCCATCACCTCACGGTACTTGGCGATGGCATTCTCGCCCTCGAGAACCTGCACGACGACCGGACCGGAAATCATGAAGTCGACCAGTTCGCCATAGAACGGGCGCGCGGCGTGAACCGCGTAGAAGCGCTCGGCCTGCCCGCGGGTCATTTGAATGCGACGCTGGGCGATGATCCGGAGGCCGGCGGCCTCGATCAGCGCGTTGATGGCGCCGGTCTTGTTGGCGGCGGTGGCGTCGGGTTTGATGATGGAGAAGGTGCGCTGGATGGCCATGGGTTCTCGACTCTGTTCATGTGTTCCGGATGAAGAAGACGGCGCGGACGATCACGATCAGCCACGCGGCGGGCGGGTTATAGCGGGGCCTCGGGCCTGGAGCAAGGCGACAGCCACGGGACAGCCTCGGTGAACGCGCTTGGTATCGGTTTTTTCAAACTGATATAAAGCGGACTTGAAACACACGCCGCGCGAAATCAGGGATAGAGGGCACCACCTTGGCCGACACATTCGACTACATCATCGTCGGCGCCGGCTCCGCCGGCTGCATCGTCGCCAACCGGCTCACCGCCGACGGCAAGCACAGCGTCTGCCTGCTGGAAGCCGGCCCCCCGGACTGGGACCCCTTCATCCATATTCCCGCAGGCTTCATGAAGACCCTGGTCAACCCAAAGATCAATTGGCTGTACGAGTACGAACCGGGCCCCTGGACCAACGGCCGTGTCATCGACGTGCCGCGCGGCAAGACGCTCGGCGGCTCAAGCTCGATCAACGGCCATGTCTATAACCGGGGCCAGCGCATGGACTATGACGGCTGGTCCCAGATGGGCAACCGGGGCTGGGGCTATGCCGACGTGCTGCCCTATTTCAAGCGCTGCGAGAAGCGGATCGGCGAGGCCGACGACACCTTCCGCGGCCGCGACGGCAACATGATCGTCAATGACCTGAACTGGAGCCACCCGCTCTGCGACGCCTTCATCGCCGGCGCCCAGACCCTCGGGATCCCGCTCAACAAGGACTACAACGGCGCCATCCAGGAAGGGGTGTCCTATATTCAGCGCACCACCCATAACCGGCGCCGGGTCAGCACCGCGCGCGCCTTCCTGAAGCCGGCCAGGTCGCGCTCCAACCTCACCATCCGGACCGACGCCCACGCTACCCGCATCCTGCTGGAGGGCAAGCGCGCGGTCGGCATCGCCTATTCCCATGGCGGGCGCCACGGCATTGCGACCGAGGTGCGTGCCAACAAGGAGGTGATCCTGTGCGGCGGCACCATCAATTCGCCGCAGCTTCTGCAGATCTCCGGAATCGGGCCGGAGGGGCTGCTGAAGGATCTCGGGATCGAGGTGAATCATTCCCTGCCGGGGGTCGGCGAGAATTTGCGCGACCATTACGCGCCACGCTTCACCGCCCGGGTCAAGAACATCGCCACCATCAACGAGCGCGCCCAGGGCTTCCGGCTGTGGGGCGAGGTGATCAAGTATTTCACCGGCGGCGACAGCATCGTCAACCTGACCCCGACCCTGGTCTACGCCTTCTGGCATTCCAACGAGGCGGTGCGGAACCACGACCTGCAGCTGACCTTCACGCCCGCCAGCTACAAGGAGGGCGTGCAGTCCAAGCTCGACGAGGAGCCCGGCTTCACCATCGCCTCCTGGCAGCAGCGCCCGGAAAGCCGGGGCTGGCTGAGAGCCACCTCGGCGGACCCGTTCGAAAAGCCGCTGATCCAGCCGAACTACCTCGCCGAGGAAGAGGACCGGCGCGTCTTGCTCGCCGGCATGAAGCTCGCCCGCCGTCTGATGCGGACCGAGCCGCTGGCCCCCTATTTCGACTATGAGCAATATCCGGGCGACAAGATTCAGAGCGACGATGAACTCCTGCAGGTCGCGCGCGAGCGCGGCACCACCACCTTCCATCCCATGGGCACCTGCCGCATGGGCCCCGAGAGCGACAAAACGGCGGTCGTCGACGACCAGCTCCGGGTGCGCGGGATGCAGGGCCTGCGGGTGATCGACGCCTCGATCATGCCGACCATGCTGTCCGCCAATCTCAACGCCGCCGCCATGATGATCGGAGAAAAGGGCTCGGATCTGGTCCTGGGCACGCCGCAACTGGAGCCGATCATCGTCGTGGATTGAGGAACCCGCCGTCGCCTCTCCTTGAAAGAATCGTATCCCCGACGAAAGTCGGGGTCCACGCCTGAGAGCATTCCACGTGACGGCTAGTTGATCGTTTCAACCGGCTTTTGCAGGTGCTCCGCTACCCGTCACGATAAAAATTATCAGGCGTGGGCCCCGACGTTCGTCGGGGATACGGCATGGGAAGCCGGGCCCGATAGTCGTGCCTCACCGGCTTTCGCCAGTCGCCTCACCCCGCCCCACCGTCGCCCTGGCGAAGGCCAGGGCTTTTGGCGAGACTGGAATCACCTGCGGAAATCTTCGTATTTTCAAGCAGTTATAGGAAAATCCCAGAAACGGCAAAAGCCCTGGCC
>JAYOEU010000017.1:0-39435 GCA_038116915.1 Alphaproteobacteria bacterium | reverse complement strand
GCCCGAGGCGCTCGGCGTCGTTCACGTCCTCGTAGCCGCCGAGACGACCGAAGGTAGATTGACGGAACAGGCCCGTCATCCCATGTTGGCCATTCCTGCCGGTCCGAGGATCGACCAGATGTTCACCGGCAATCTCGCTTAGTCCGAGAGCGTCATCGAGTTCCCGGAAGGGAAGGAGGCCGGCGTCCGACGTAATCTTGGAACCGTGAAATTCCAGCTTCAGCCGACGGTCGAAATCGAGCCGTACAACCCCGGTTTCGCTTTCACCCGTCGGGTGAGCCATCAAACTCTCTCCATTCCCATGCCAAGCATCTGTTTCTTATATCAGAATCCGTTCAAGGCATCAGCAAAACGCGGCTTCATCCGGGGAATAGGGGTTCATTGGAGATCAGCGACATGTCCCAGAACCCGACCCATATGCAGGCGACGCCGACGAGAAAGCGCACGCCGCGATCAATACGGTTCATGTTTTTCGTCATGTTTCCGTCCTCCGTTCCACCGACGGCGCTTCCTTACCCAATCCAACACTCCGCGAAAGCCGCTCCGGCGCCGACAACCCGGCGCGAATAACAATGCTGATTTTATCCACCCACTTTGACCACGCTACTTCGGTTACTACTTAGCGACCTCTATGACCCGCGCGGGCCGGCCTCGACGCGATGCACGACTGAAATCAGGTCCGTTTCATTGACCGGCTTTACAAGGCACCCAACGGCGCCGAATCGTTCGGCCGCGGTCAGGAACATGGTATCCCCAAAAAGCGCGCCGCCTGAAATGGCGACAACCGGCAAGGACGGCGCGATGGTCCTGAATTCGCGTATTAGTTCCAGCCCGTCCATTCCCGGCATATGAATGTCAATGATTGCCAGATCGACCGGATGCTCTTTTGCGTATCGAAGCGCCACCTCACCATTGGCAACCGGATGGCAGGAATACCCATTACCATTCAATATCAAATCAATGTAATCCAAAACGATCTGATCATCATCCACGACAAGGATATTTTTTATTTTTTTTATTTCTTTCTTAATTTTATTATCCAAACTCATGAATTCTCTTTAGAATTTTATATCCCGCGTTCCACGCCCGTCACCGGCGGCAAGATACATGGGTGCTGTACAATTCGTCAAAACCGAACCTTCGAAGCCGATAGCATGAGCGCATGCCCGCTCACCCTGCCCGGCGATCGGGCCACACGAAAGGCGCCGGGGCCAAGCCCGGTCTCCCGGAGGCGTCAGCACCAGGGTCTTGACCACCAGGGGGCGCGATGGAATAGAGACAGGCATGGAAAAACGCCCCTCGATTTGCGTATTTTGCGGCTCCTCATCGAACGTCGCGGAAGTCTATAGGAAGTCCGCCGATGATCTCGGCAGGCTTCTCGGCCGATCCGGCATGGATCTGATCTACGGCGGCGGCCGTGTCGGCCTCATGGGCATCGTTGCCGACGCGGCGCTCGCCGCCGGCTCCCGCGTGACCGGGATCATTCCACGCTTCCTCGATGAATGGGAGGTCGGGCACGATGGCCTGGACGAACTTGTCGTCACCGAAACCATGCATGAGCGCAAGCATCTGATGTATCAGAGTGCCGATGCGTTCGTCACCCTGCCGGGTGGTCTCGGAACCTTTGACGAGACGATCGAGGTTGTCACCTGGACCCAGCTGGGCCTGTCGAAAAAGCCGGTGATCCTTGTCAATATAAACGGCTATTGGGACCGCTTTCTGGGCCTGATCCGTTTCGCAGTCGATGAAGGCTTCGCGAAACAAGAGCACGCGGGCATCCTGACGGTCGTCGACAGCGTCGCGGACGTTCCGGATGCGATCGGCATACTGCCGGACATACCGCCGCCAAACGGAAAATGGATCTGATCACGTCATGACCGACCACACACGCGATTTGGAAAAGCCCAATGGCGCTGCCTATGGCAAGGCGCTCCGAAGCTTCGGCGTCAATCTGCTGGTCCGTGATGTCCTTGCCTCCGTGCGGTTTCAGGTGGAGGTTCTGGGCGTGGAGCAGGTCTATTCCAATCCGGATTTTGCGATTCTGCGCCATGCGGGCACCGAATGGATGCTCCATGCCGACCACACGTATCACGACAATCCGCTGCTCGGCCTGACCGGTGACGGCGTTCCGCGCGGCATCGGCTGCGAGCTCAGGCTCTACGGCATCGATCCCGACCAGGCGGCGGACCGCGCGCGGGCCCGCGGTGATACCGTCCTCGCCGAAGCCGCGGACAAACCGCACGGGCTTCGGGAAAGCTACCTTGTCGATCCAGACGGCTATGTCTGGGTTCCCGGCGTCGCGCGCGCGGACTGATTTCACTCGGCGCGAACGCCGGAAACTCCGGTCCGGCGTCCGCGCGCCTCGGATTTCCGCATCTGCGTGATCAAAGCCTTTACCGGCTTTACAGACGCGCCGGTTCGCAGCATAGAAGGGCTCGAACTTTCATTTTCCGGATCTCGCCCGGTTTCGGGCCAACGTGACGATGCCGTCGCGACGCGAGCGCCGGAGCAACCTGATAGCGAAGAGGCGAACATGATCGATCTTATGTCAATCGCGCGCACCGAAGCCGATGGCGGCGACCTTGTGGGGCTGATGAACAAGCTCTATCAGCCGACCGACGTCCGGCCCGACGGTCATCCGGAAGCGGTGGTGTGGCAGGGCGGCAATCATGACGGCAAGGTCAATCCGGTCGCGCATTCGCTGACCGACGCCTACGCGCTGCTGGGCACGATCGCGGCGATCGACGTTCTCGGCCTGCCCTTCTACGCGGTGCCGATGTGGTCGCAGTACCGGCATGACACCAAGCTCGCCTGCCTCGGCTGGTTCGGCAACATGCCCTGTGTCTCGATCAAGTGGTCGACCGCGGGTGATGCCTATGTCAATGACGGCAAGGGTGGCCGCGTGGTGGTGATGGGCAAGTCGGGCAACGCGCCCCTGCGCACCCAGGCCGGCGTCTTCTGCAATGTTCGCCCCTACGGCCCGATCACCTCGGTCCGCTGCATGCCTTGCCTGCCCTACTCCCAGGACCGGCCGAAATTCACGGTCGACGCCAAGACCGGGCTGGTCCATTCCGAGATGAACTCGCCGGGCGTTCAGATGGCCTATGCCAATCGGCTGTTCCTGAAGATGGTGCACGAGACCGGCAAGCTCGGCCGGGTGGCGATGAAACCGACCCAGGCGATGGAAGACGGCATCAATGCCGGTCTGCACGCCTGGCTCCTGAAAGGCACCAAGTTCGAGGTCGGCCGCAAATACGCCGTCGATCCCTATGAGGAGCACAAGGCGAATATCGACAAGATCATCGCCCTGCTTCCCTCCAACTTCAAAGCCGGCATGGAGAATTGGGGCGGCCGGATCGAGCAGCACATCGCCGACACCAACTATGGTCTGCTGCTCTGGGACATGATCGAGCAGCGCGAATGCATCGTGCTGGCCACGGACTTGGACGGCGACCGCCTGACCGATCTGATGGCGGACGTGTCGGATCCGCTCCGGGCCTTCGGCGGCCGCGTCGCAAAACATCTCGGCAAGGATGTCGATATGGGCCAGGTGTGGAGCGACATGGGCTACACCACCGGCAACGGCCGCGACATGACCTCGGTCATGCACCGGATGTCCGGTCAGCCGATCCACGAGCAGACCCTGGGTTCGGCCGACGCAATGCTGCTGCGGCTGCTTGATGGCGATGAGTCCATGGGCGGCACCAAGCAGCCCTATGACCCGCGCATCCACTTCGTGCTGATCCGCGACGCCTATCTCGACGCCAATCAGGGCGATGCCAAACTGAAGGCATGGCTGGACGACGCGCTCGCCAAGTTCGACTCGGTCTATGCCGGCAACCGTCCGGGATTCATCGAGGGCTACAAGGCGCTGAAGCAGGCGATCAAGCCCTGGGGCGCCTGATCCGGCAGCTTCGCATGCCGGCGCTCTGATATCGCCCGCGGCGCGCTTCCCAGAGGGAGCGGAAGATGAGAGGCCGCCGTACCTGGAGACCGGGCTCGAGAGTCGCCGCCGGGCGGGTGGTCGTGTTCGTCGGCGCCCTGGCCGTGGCCGGAACCATCGGGATCCTGCGCGGTTTCGAGGATGGCGGGTGCGTCCCCGCGAGCTTTCCGGACCGTTGGCTGGAAAGTCAGGAAACCTTGGGCGGGCATACCCTGGCGCGCCATGTCGGCAAGGATGATGCCTGGCTGACGCGCCGGCTGGCCGACGAGCCCGGCATCCCCACCGCCAGCAGCTTCAGCTCGATGGAGGATGCCCGTCTCGGCATCCGAGCCGCCTTGTCGGAGAACCGGGCGCGGATCAACAACTGGGCCTCCAATGCCGGCAAGGACCGGCGCCGGTTCTGGAATTTTGATGGGTCCTACTTCGTCGGCCGGGTCGCGGAACGTGGCGGCGGTGGCGGTACCGTGGAGCGAAGCACCGACCTGCGGGTGGTTCTGCAGGCCGACGGGGCCGGCGGCTGTCTGCTGCTGACGGCCTATCCGATACCCGAGCAAGGATGATCCGATGGACTATTATCACATCTGGTGCGCTCTGAAGTCCGGCGTGCGCGACACGGATTTCTCGGACGCTGCGCACGGCTATTTCGCCCATTTGCAATCCGAGAACCTGATCGCGGGCTATCGGATCACCCGCCGAAAACTCGGCCTCGGCCCGGCGCATCTGCCGGAGTGGCACCTGGTGATCGAGACCGACGGCCTGGCGCAGCTCGATGCCGCCTTCTCCCGGGTCTCCAGCCGGGCCGATCCTGTCGAAGGCTTTCACCACGCGGTAAACGCGCTGGTCGACGAGGTGTTCTTCGCTCTCTACCGGGACTTTCCCGACGCCGGACGCCAGCGCGGCGAGGAACGGTTCTGAGGCCTCGCCAGCGCCCTCAGTGCCAGCGATAGCCGGAGGTCTGATAGCCCTTCACCGGCTCGCCGAACATCTGCTCGCCAGACCGGCCCAGGGCGGCCGCGGCCCCGAAGCAGACATGCAGCGGCAGAAGATGCTCCTCGCGCGGGTGACAGAACCGGGCGCCGGGAGCCTCGGCCCAGGCGGCCAAGCGCGAGCCGCGCTCCTCCGTCGAGAGGCCGGGACCGCACACGGTTTCATCCAGCCAAACGTGAAAATCCTCGGCCAGTGTCCGCGCCTTGCCGAGGTCGCCGCCCATCCGGCCGGTCAGGGCGCCGAGATTGTGGAAGCTGAAGCCCGAACCGATCAGGGCGATGTCGTCGTCGAGAACCCCCGCCAGGGCCTGGCCCAAGGCCAGATGCCGCTCCGAGTCCAGCGAGGCGAGCAGCGACATCTGCAGGATCGGGATATTCGCTTCCGGCCTGATCAGCATCATCGGCACGAAGGTTCCGTGATCATATCCCCGTTCGGCGTCGAACTCGGCCGTGAAGTCCTGTTCGGCCAGGGCCGACGCCACGGACTTTGCGAGCTCGGGCGCGCCGGGCGCCGGGTAGCGGAATTGGTAGGATTCATCGGGGAAGCCGTAATAGTCGTACAGCATGCCGGGGCTGGACGCCGTGCTGAGGCTGGGCCGGTCGGCCTCCCAATGGGCGGTGACCAGCAGGATCGCCTTGCATCCCGCGACATCGCCATTCAACGCCCGCAATGAGGCCGCAAGACTGGCATAGGCCGGATCACCGAGCAGCGGCAGCGGCCCGCCACCGTGCGGTATGTACAGAATTTGCCCCATGGCACTGAACCTTCGTTCCGGTTTTGCTATTTTATCGTGAACTGGTGCGCGAAGTTGACCCCGTCGCTGATGGTCAACTGCTTGAAGCCAAGCATCTTGCAGAGATCGATGAAGGTGAAGATCGTCTCGACCTGGAATTTCTGGAAGATCTCGGTGGTGCGGGCCGATGCGGTCAGCAAGGCAAGGGCGGCCCGGGCCCGGTAGATCGAATTGAGCCGACCGTCGGTCAGGCTAACGATGATCAGCTTTTCGGCATCACTCCCTTTCGCGAAGATGGCGGTTGGCGCGGGATAGGGCCGTTCCGCCTGTTGCGCCGCCAGGCCGGTGACGAACCCGATGCGGGTATTGCGGCTGATGCCGGGCAGTTCCTTGGCCTGGGACTGATAGAGCTCGGTGCTCGCGGGAAAGGGATAGTAGTAGCCGACATGCCTGTCGTCCGCCCTGGCGCCGCCCGGTGCCGAAATCAGACCGGCGGCCAGCGCCAGAACCGCCAAAACCCCGATCCCCCTCATGCTCCGCTCCTCCTCGTTCAGGCGCACCACGGTTTCCGGATGCGTCCGCCGACCGCCCGATGCTATATGTCCTTGGGCCCCGTCGGCTAGTGTTGATGAGCGACATTCACGCCGCGGCGGGCGCCGAGGACTCTCGCCGGGAGAAAATCCGGATGCCTGACCCGAAAGTCGCCTTTCTGGCCGCCGCCACAGAACAGGCCGTCGCCGCGAAGGCCGCGCTCGAAGCCCGCTATGGATATGCCGACGAGAATAGCGCCGAGGTCATCGTCGCGCTCGGCGGCGACGGGATGATGCTGGAAACGCTCCGCAAGCATATCGACAAGCCGGTACAGGTCTTCGGCATGAACCGGGGCACGGTCGGGTTTCTGATGAACGAGTATCAGGAAGCCGGGCTCATGGAACGGCTGCGGGCGGCGACACTGGTGACCCTGCATCCACTCCGGATGCGGACCGAGACCATCGACGGCGGCGTCAGCGAGGCGCTGGCGATCAATGAGGTCTCGTTGCTGCGGCAGACCGCGCAGACCGCCAAGCTCCGGATCACCATCGACGAGACCGTGCGCATGGAGGAGTTGCTCTGCGACGGCATCATCGTCTCAACACCGGCCGGAAGCACCGCCTACAATCTTTCGGCGCACGGCCCGATCATTCCGCTCGGCGCCGGCATTCTCGCCATGACGCCGCTGAGCGCCTTTCGCCCGAGGCGCTGGCGCGGCGCCCTGCTCGACAACAAGGCGCGGATCTGCATCGACGTCCTGGATATCGACAAGCGGCCGGTCAGCGCCGCCGCCGATGCGACCGAGGTGCGGGATGTCCAGCGGGTCATCATCACCGAGGACCGGGATATCGCGCTGCGCCTGCTGTACGATCCGGACCACAATCTCGACGAACGTGTCCTCAAGGAGCAGTTCGCCCCGTAGCGCAGGAACTCCCCGGCGCGCGATCCGCTACCGGCCCGCGCCGCCCGCTTGCGCCTCGACGAACGCGGCGAGCCGGCCGGTGACCGCCTCCAGGTCCCGGCGGAACCCCTCGAAGCCGTCCGATTTCTCGTAGGTCACCTCATCGATATAGAGCGCCCGGTTGATCTCGATCTGAATCGAGTGCCGGTCATTGTCCGGATCGCCGAAACGATGGATCAGTTCGGCGCCCCGGAACGGATAGTTCAGCGACAGTGAATAGCCCTTCGCCCGGAAGCATTCGGCCACGAACTCGATGAAATCCGGGTTGGTGGTCTTGCCGTCGAGATCGCTGAGAATGATGTCCGCCCGGCGCTGGCCCTCGTCGATATTGCTTGGCGCGCCCTTGGACTTGGTCGAATGGCAGTTGACGTGCCAGACGGCGCCGTGCCGACGATACGCATGGTCGAGCATTTCCGCGAGGGTCCGGTGATAGGGCGCGTGGTAGGTTTCGAGCCATCCCCGCACCTCCTCGACGCCAATCGGACGGTCGTGCATCGGCACGCCCTTGACGATGTATTTGCGGATCACCCCCAGGCCAGCCTTGGTCTTGCGGGTCTGTTTCAGCGGCTCCGGCCAGGGTTCGGCCAGCATGCTGGGATCGATCTCCCCGGCGTTCCGGTTCGGATCGACAAAGACCCTCGGAAACAGGGCGCACAGCAGACCGGCGCCCTGCCCGGTGACATGGGCGAAGAGCTCGTCGACGAAGATGTCGCGGTTCATCCGCAACTGCCGTTCGGTCGCATTGCAACTGAAGTCTTCCGGAAAGACCGTGCCCGAATGGGGAGAATCGAAGACCAGCGGCACGCCTTTCCTAGGCTGAAGCGCGTGCAGGACATCGGGAATCAGATGCTCATCGATCTCGGACATGGTCAATCACGCCGCGGATTCAGCCTCACTTCCCGGCGGATCGGCTCCGAAAAGCCGTAAAACCATAAATCATGCCCGCGCCCTTGTCTCGCCTCGCGGTCCCATGACCGCGACGCCTCGCCGCGCCGGCGACGGACCGAGATACTGGCTTGCTTCGCCGGTTTTCTCTAGCATGCAAGATCAGCCCTCCTGGAACCCGGCGGGATGCCGATCCCTCGCGAATCTGACAGTATCTGGAATTCGATGCCCGCGACTCACGCCCCGACCGACCTTAGCCCCTATCCCATAGAGATCGATCCTCCGGACATTTCCGGCTATCGGGCCGGCAATACCGGCGTGGACTATTTCACCTGGTTCGATGCCGCCGAGGCCGGGCCCCATGTGATGGTCACCGCGCTGACCCATGGCAACGAGCTGTGCGGCGCGGTGGTTCTGGACGAGCTGTTCAAAAGCGGGTTCCGCCCGCTCCGGGGGCTTCTGACGCTCGGCTTCTGCAACGTCGCCGCATTTCACAATTTCAACCGCGACTATCCGATGCTGTCCCGCTTCGTCGACGAGGACATGAACCGGCTCTGGGAGATTTCGACCCTGGAAACCCCGCGCGACTCCGCCGAGGCCCGGCGGACCCGGGAAATCCGGCCGCTTCTGGACAGTGTCGACTACCTGCTCGACATTCACTCCATGCAGCACCCGACCCAGCCCCTCATGCTCGCCGGTCCCATGACCAAGGGCCGCGCGCTGGCGGAACGCGTCGGGGTTCCCGCCGGGATCGTGATGGACCGGGGCCACGCCGCCGGACGGCGCATGCGGGATTACGGCCCGTTCTCGGACCCGGACAGCCACCACGCGGCGCTTCTGGTGGAATGCGGGCAGCATTGGGCGAAATCTAGTGTCGATGTGGCCCGTCAGACCATGATCCGCTTTCTGGTCGCGGCCGGCATTGCGGATTCGTCGATGATCGAGGAATGGCTGGGCCCCGTCGCGCCGCCCCCGCAGCGGGTGATCGAGGTTACGGCGCCGATCACCGTCGAGAACGCGAGTTTCACCTTCGTCGAACCTTATATCGGGATGGAAATCATACCCAAGGCCGGAACCTTGCTGGCGATGGACGGCGACATGCCGATCCATACGCCGCACGACAATTGCGTGTTGATCATGCCCTCGCGGCGCTTGAGTAAGGGGCAGACCGCGGTCCGCTTGGGCCGTTTCATTGACTGAGCGACGGATCACCGGCCCCTCGGAGCCGGACGCGAAGCCGGAAGAGACGACGGAACGGCAGGGCGGCGAAAAGCTCACGGTCGGGCACAAGCACGGCTCCATGTTCATGGCCATCGCCATCGGCGCCGCCGGCGGCGGGTTGTTCGCGTTCCTGCGGATGCCGCTGCCCTGGATGCTCGGGGCGATGGTGTTCGTCACCGTGGCCGCCGTGTCCGGGGCCCAGGTCCGCCTGCCCTACATGCTGCGCCAAAGCATGGTGGTCTTCATCGGCGCCATGCTGGGCAGCCAGTTCACGCCGGAACTGCTGGACCGCATAAGCCATTGGCTTGTCACCATTTCCGTTTTGGCGATCTATGGCGCCCTCGCGCTTGCCCTGGTGCTCTACTATCTGAAACTCGTCGGCAGCTATGATCCGGTGACCGCCTATTTCGCGGCGGCGCCCGGAGGGCTGAACGACATGACCCTGATCGGCCGCGACATGGGCGGCGACGACCGGGTGATCGCGCTGACCCACGCCTCGCGGATCCTTCTGGTGGTGTTCACCATCCCGATCATGTTCCGTCTTTTCGGAGGCTACGAGGCGCCGCCGGGCATGCTGCCGCGCGGGCCCGGCTTCGATCTGCCGTTGCAGGAGTGGCTCATGCTGGCGGGCTGCGCGATCGTCGGCCCTTTCATTGCCCGGCGCCTGAGGCTCCCCGCCGCGTTCCTGCTCGGCCCGCTGGTGCTGAGCGCGACCTCACACATTGTCGGCTGGAGTTCCTCCTCGCCGCCCGCCGGTCTGGTCGCGGCCGCCCAGGTGGTGCTCGGCACCGCCGTCGGCTGCCGGTTCGCCGGCACCCACTACAAGGAGGTGCTGAGGATCATCCGGGTCTCGCTCGGCTCGGCCGTGATCTGGATGGCAAGCGCGGTCGGCTTCGGGCTGCTGATCGCGGAGATAACCGGTCTGCCCTGGTATGTGATCACGCTGGCCTATGCGCCGGGTGGCCTTGCCGAGATGAGCCTGGTCGCCTTCGGGATTGGTCAGGATGTCGCTTTCGTCGCGACCCACCATCTCTGCCGCATCGGCATGGTGGTGCTGCTGGCCCCACTTGCCTTCAAGCTGATCGCCCGTTTCTTCACGACCCGGTGACGTCAGCCGCGAGGCTTGCGCGGCCGCGCCGCGCGGGATCAAAATCGTGCCATGCCGGGATCTTCGGATCAAAGTGCCTCACCCCGTTTCAGCCCGCGATATGCGGTCTGGATGGCCGTGCTTTGCTGGACCGCGGTTTTCCCATCATCGGCGCCGGCGCAGGATGCGGACATCCCCCCGCTTGGGCGATCGCTGTTCGATATCGTCACCACGGCATCGACGCCTGACGGGCCGCGTCTGCGCGTCCCCTTCCCGTTTTCGGAATTGCGCGCCCTGATCCGAAAAACCGGCGCCCTCGGCCCGGCGGACATCGCCGAAACCCTGATCCCGATCGGCCGGTCCCTGCAACGCGAGGCGGCGGCGCCGGACTATTTCGCATCACCGCGGCGGATGCTGGGCGTCGTCGCCGAACCGGACGCCTCGGCGCCGGGAGCGGATATGGCGCCCATCCTCAAGGACCGGTTGTATCTCGGCTATCAGCCCAAGGCCGAGGCGATCGAGGTGATCAGCTTCAACGAGGAGGCCGGACGGTTCGAGTTTCAGGTCGTCGAGGACTACGCCCCCGGCAAGACACCGCGCGTGGCGCAGGCCCGGCGCGCGCTATGCCTCGCCTGTCACGGCAATGCCGGCCCGATCTTTCCGGAGCCGCCTTGGAGCGAGACGCAAGCAAACCCGTCCATTGCCCGAAATCTGGCCGGCGCCGGCGCGGCGGCTCCGCCGGAGCAGGCGGATCCGAAACGTCATGCGGAGACCGCCGCCGCGCTGTACCGGTCGGTCGGGTCGGCGAACCTCCTGCTGCATGCCAACCGCTTTTGGACGCAATCCTGCGCCGAAAAGGACAAGCGCAGGCGGTGCCAGGAAAACCTGCTGTCGACCATTCTGGAGCACCGGCTACTCGGGCGCCGGCTGTTCGGCAAGGGTGACTACCAGACCAGGCGATCGACCGAGATCCACTTCAGCAACACCCAGAGCGCCGCATGGCCCGACGGCTTTGCAATCGCCGATCCGTATCTGGACGATATCGACCCGACCCGTCCGGCCGGCGCCGCCGGCGGGACCCGTGGCGATCCTCTCGCCCCCCGAGCGCCGCTTCGCGTGCTGGACGTCGGAGCACCGCACGCGAATGACGGGATCGTGGCGATGCTCAGCGACGCCTTCACCGATCGCGGGATCCGCTGGCTCGATACCGCACTTTTCACCCTGGCGCGCAACCTGGGCGTTGAAAGCCGCATCGCCCGCGTCCCCTGCGTCTTTACAGCTCAGTCGCGGAAAGAGCAGAGGCCGGTCAGTGGCTTCTCCTGTTCAAACCGGGTGCCGGGGTTTCCGAAGATGTCGGGAAGCCTGTACCTGGGCGATCCGGACGGGCCGAGCCTTGCGATCGACGGTTTGAGGATTGAACTTGTCGACTATTCCGACATCCGTGCCGGCGCCGCGAAGCCATCGGGCGGATATAGCGCCGGCGGTCGGGTGGTTTTCGAGCCGATTGACCCTGAAACCGGACTACATCCGAGAACCGGCGATGCCTGGGTCATCGCAAGCATCGAGATGTCGTGGCCTGCCTCGGGCAGCGGCGATGGGCAGGCCGTGTTCACCAGCCTGAATGATATCGGCAGGCTGCGTTCCGCGATGCGCGTGATTCCGGGCTACCGCGAGCCCGGTGCCGGCCGGCCGGCGACCGATGGCGGCATGAGGGGACGCGACATCATGCGGGCGGTCGCGGCCCGGCTCGGCAGGCCGGCGCCCGGTTGGTGCTGCGCGCCCGAAGCCGGCCTGCCGCCGCCGGTTGGTCCGCAAGACCCCGGCCGTTTGACGATCGACGGGCTTTCCATGGAGCCCGGCCCAGCCCATCCATCGCTCCAGGCCTTTCATCGGGCCTGCGGCGCCTGCCATGCCGGGAGTGGTTCGGCTCCGCCCAATTTCCTCTTCGGGTCCGGCGGGCGGCAGTTGCGCGCGATCGCCGACTGCGCGCCGCGCATCCTCAGCCGCATCCGACGCTCTGCACTCAAATCCGGAACGCCCTCTCCGATGCCCCCGGCCAGCCATCTCGCCGCTCTCGGGCAGACCCGGGAGGCCTGGTTGGAAAGCGCCGACTTCCGGCGGATTGAGAGATTCACCACCGGCTTGAGCGGCAATGCGGGATCAACGGCGGATGAAACCGCCACCCGGCGGCCGGTCTGCGGCCCGCGGTCCGAATAACGCCGCGTCATGGGGACCGCGTCTTGCGCCGCCGTCACCGGTTCGCTTCGTCGGTGCCGGCTTCGGTATGACGCAGATAGGTGTAGCGGGAGAGACATTCCTCGTAGAAATCGACGAATTTCACCCCCTCCCTCGAGCGCAGGCCGTCCTGGGCCACCGTCGCGTCGACAAAGCGCTTCAACTGGTCCGCCATTGCCCGCGTGTCGTACTGCATGATCTCCAGGACCTGGCTCGCCGCCGAGCCAGCCACGAATTCCTCGATATAGAAGCCGGACGGATCGTTCGGGTCACAGAAGATGTGCGCCTCGTTCAGCCGGCCGAACAGATTGTGCATGTCACCCATGACATCCTGATAAGCACCGGTCAGGAACAGGCCGACATAGTAGTTCTTGCCGGCCTCCAACGTATGCAGCGGGATATCGTCGCGATTGCCCTCGGCGCCGATGAACCGGGTGATCTTACCGTCGCTGTCGCAGGTGATATCGGCAAGGGTGCACTGCCTCGACGGCGCCTCATCAAGCCGGGTCAGCGGCACCACCGGCAGCACCTGGCCGATGGCCCAGCTGTCGGCGGCGGACTGGAACAGCGAGAAATTACAGAGATATTGCGAGCGCAGCAGCCCTTCGACCTCGCGCAGATCCTCGGAAACGAATTCCGCCGTCCGGATCCCCTGAGCGATGGCGCGCATCAGGGTCCAATACAGAGTTTCCGCCCTGGCCAGGGCTTCCATGCCGAGCACGCCGAGTTTGAAGGCGTTCAGCACGTCCTCCATGAGAACCGATGCCTCGCTGTAGACGTCCTGATAATTGCCGGTCTCGGTCAGGTCCGTCATCAGATCGCGCATGTTGGTGACCAGGACATGCTCACCTTCGGTGGGATCGGTGCCGATCGGGTTGGCGTCGTTGACGATCTCGCTGATCACCCGCATGACGACGCAGGAATGGTGCGCCGTGATCGCCCGGCCGCTCTCGCTGACCAGCGTGGGGTGCGGAACCTCTTCCAGCGCGCAGATCTGCTTCACCGCGAAAACCACCCCGCGCGCATAGTCGTCAATGGTGTAGTTCATCGACGAATGGCCGCTTGAGCGGCTGCCGTCATAGTCGACCGCCAGCCCGCCGCCGATATCGAGATAGGCGAGCGGCACCTCGCGCTTGCGCAGCCGCGCATAGATGCGGGCGGCCTCCTGGACCGCCTCGCGCACGAAGCGGATGTCCGACAACTGGCTTCCCACATGGAAGTGCAACAACTGGATGGCGTCGCCGTAACCGCGGTCCTGGATCACCTGGACGGCATTCAGGATTTCCGAGATGCTCAAGCCGAACTTGGCGCGCGGGCCGCTGGACTCGCTCCACCGTCCGCCCGCCTTGGCCCGCATCTTCACCCTGAGGCCGATGATCGGGCGCACGCCCATTTCGTCGGCGAGACGCAGCAACGGCGCAATCTCGGTGAACTTCTCGATCACCACGACCACTTTGCGCCGAGCTTGCGGCCGAGCAGGGCGAGCCGGAAGAAATCCTCGTCCTTGTAGCCGTTGCAGATCGTCAGGGCCTCGCCGCCGGTATCGTATGACAGCACCGCCATCAGTTCCGGTTTCGAGCCCGCCTCCAGCCCGTAGTGATAGGGACGGCCGGCGGCGACGATCTCGTCCACCACCTCGCGCATCTGGTTGACCTTGATGGGATAGACGCCGCGGTACGGCGCCTCGTATTCCATCTCGGCGATGGCATTGGAGAAGGCGTCGTTAAGTTGCCGCACCCGGTTCTTCAGGATGTCGTGAAAGCGCATCACCACCGGGAACTGAACGTTCGATTGCCGCAGCTCATCGACCACGTCCTGGAGCGCGATCGGCACCTCCTTGTGATCGACATCGGGTGTTGCGAGCAGCTTGCCGTCGGCCCCGACGCCGAAATACCCGTCTCCCCAATGCGCGATCCGATACAGCTCGTCGGCGTCCTCGATCGTCCAATCACTCATGACGGTTCCCGGTTCTTCCTCGTCAACGGCAATCCGCGCTTATACCCAGCCTCGTTGTCGGAATACCACCGGCATGCGATAAAAGCCCGCCTCTTACCGGCTAGGGTCAGGTCATGTCACGCGACGAGCAGGGCGATCAAGCCATTCGGAAGACCGGTCTTCTCGGACGCGAGCCGGAGATGACCTATGGCGGCGCCTTGAGTTTCCTGCGCCGCCGCTACACCCGCGAGCTGGCCGGCGCCGACGTGGCGGTCAGCGGCGTGCCCTACGACGGCGCGGTGACCTACCGTCCGGGCGCGCGCCTCGGACCACGCTCGATCCGCGCCGCCTCGGTCCAGCTCGCGGAACTGAAGGCCTTTCCGTTCGGATTCGACCCCTTCGACACGCTCGCCGTCATCGACTGTGGCGACTGTTTCCTCGACCCTCACCACCCTGCATCCATCGTCGAGGCGATCAGCACGCATATCGCCTCGATCCTCGCCGCCGGGGTCTTCCCGCTGACCCTCGGGGGCGACCATTTCGTCACCTATCCGATCCTGCGCGCGATCGCGGCAAAGCACGGGCCGGTCGCCCTGCTGCATTTCGATGCGCATTGCGACACCTGGGAGGATGACGGCGACCGTCTCGACCACGGCTCGATGTTCCTGCGCGCCAAGAATGAGGGGCTGATCGATGTCGCCCGGTCCTGTCAGGTCGGCATCCGCACCCATAACGACTCCGATCACGGCTTCGAGATCCTGACGGCGCCTTGGGTGCACGCGCGGGGCGTGGACGCCGCGATCGAGGCGATCCGGAAACGGATCGGCGGCGCAAAGGTCTATCTGACCTTCGACATCGACTGTCTCGATCCGGCCTTCGCGCCGGGAACCGGCACGCCCGTCGCCGGCGGGCTGACCTCTGCCGAGGCCTTGACGATCATCCGGGGTCTCGGCGCCCTCGACCTGGTCGGCGCCGACGTCGTGGAGGTATCGCCGCCCTATGATCTCTCGGAGATCACCGCGATCGCCGCCGCCACCATCGCCCATGACATCCTCTGCCTTCTGGCGGTCCGCAAGGGCGCGGCCGGAAAACCGGTCGGACGGCTCGTCTAGGCGGACCGGGCATCCTCTTTCAGCATGTCGGCGCCTTTCTCGGCGATCATGATGGTCGGCGCGTTGGTGTTCGTCGAGGTGACGGCGGGCATCACCGAGGCGTCGATCACCCTGAGGCGCTCCAGGCCGTGCACCCGGAGCCGGTCATCCACCACCGACATCCGGTCGGGGCCCATGCGGCAGGAACAGGTGGCGTGGAACACCGTGGTGCCGAACCGCCGCGCATAGTCCAGCATCTCATCGTCGCTGCGCACATCCGCTCCGGGCGCCTCCTCGGCCACGACATACCGTTTGAGAGCCGGCGAATTGAACCAGTCCCGCGCCAGCCGGATGCCGGCGATCACCGTGCGGCGGTCCCGGTCCTCGGCGAGATAGTTCGGGTTGATCGCCGGCTGCTCGCGCGGGTCGCCGGAGCGCGCTTCCACATAGCCCCGGCTTTCCGGGCGCATCTGCCAGATCCCGGCGGTCATGCCCGGCTTGGTGTCGAGTTTCCGCTTCGGGCCGGGCGCGAAGCTTCCCGACGAGAACAGCGCCTGCACATCCGGTGTCGCGGATTCCGGGAGCGCGGTCACCGATGCCGCCACCAGGGAAGCGGCGTAGGTCAACATCCCGCGCCCCTGGGCGGCGTATTTCAGCACTTCGCCGGCGAGCCGGATGCCGCGCGAGCGTTCGTTCAAGGTCGCGATGTCCTTCACCTCGGCCTGCACCCGGACGATGAAATGGTCCTGAAAGTTCCGGCCGACGCCGGGCAACGCGTGACTGACATCGACACCGATCCGCCCGAGATGGGCCGGATCGCCGATGCCGGACAGTTGCAGAATATGCGGTGAGCCGATGGCGCCGGCGGAAACCACCACTTCCGCCGCCGCGTCCGCGCGCTCGGTGATGCCGCCGCGTGAAAACTCCACCCCGACCGCCCGCTTGCCGTCCAGGATCACCCGGTGCACCAGAGCGTTGGTGACGACCTGGAGATTGGGCCGCCGCATGGCCGGGCGCAGATAGGTCCGGGCGGCGCTGGCCCGGAACCGGCCGCCGCGCGTCTGCTGCACCCAGCCGATATGATCCCCCAGCCCCAGCGGAAGATCGTTCAGATCCTCGCGGTACTCCCAGCCCAACTCTCCGCCGGCCTCGATCGCCGCCTCGCAGAGCGCCGGGCGGTCGCGGGTCAAGGACGTGTGCAGCGGGCCGCCCTTGGCGTGAACCTCATCCTGCGGGCCCTCCCAGTTCTCGGCCTTGCGGAAATACGGGAACACATCCCTCGAGCCCCAGCCGCGATTGCCGAGCTGCGACCAGTGGTCGTAATCCTCGGGCTGCGAGCGGATATAGATCAGTCCGTTGATCGAGCTGGAGCCGCCCAGCACCTTGCCGCGCGGATACGGGATCTCGCGGCCGTTCAGGCCGGAATCCTTGTCCGCCTTGAAACCCCAGGTCAGGGTCGGATGATCCAGCAGCTTGATATACCCGGCCGGTATATGGATGTACGGATTCCAGTCCCGTCCGCCGGCTTCCAGAAGGATCACCCTGGTATCCGGGTCTTCCGTCAACCGGTTGGCGAGGACGCAGCCGGCCGAACCGGCACCGACGATCACATAGTCCGCTTGCATGGCATACTCGTTCCAGTGGCCAATAAGATCCGCCCATGAGGAACCGGCGGGGCGGATGCGTACTGTGCCATCATTCCGGCCGGCCGCGCTTCATAAATGCGATTGGTGAGGTGCTTGGCGGCGAAAACCGCGCCGCGCTCCCCAGTTCCCCGATTGGGCCCGTCTGGCGGGGCATTCGAAAGGCGGATTCGAAACTCCACCGGACGCACCGATATTGATATCCTGCACAATCGGAAGGTGCCCGGTCCCCGGGATGCCCGAGACGACGGTCCCGTCTGGCGATTGGAAAAGAAGCGGCGATGCGCCCGGAGATACTCTTTCCCCTGTTTGCCGAAACCACGCGCCTGCAAGGCGTGGGACCGCGCCTCGGCAAGCTGCTCGACACCCTCGCGGGCCCGCATGTGGTCGATTTGCTGTGGCTGTTGCCCACCGGAGTGATCGACCGTCGATTCACCCCCCGGATCGCCGATGCGCCGCATGGCGCGGTCTGCACGATCACGGCGACCGTGGTCGAGCATCGCGCGCCGCCGAACCGGCGGCGGCCCTACGTGGTTTCCTGCACCGACGAGAGCGGCGTTCTCGATCTGGTCTTCTTCAACGCGCGGGCCGACTACCTGACCCAGGTGCTCCCCGTCGGCGCCAAGCGCGTCGTCAGCGGCAAGGTCGAGCACTACAACAACAGCTATCAGATGCCGCATCCGGACCACATCGTCGCGCCGGAGAATATCGACTCCATCATGGCAGTGGAGCCGGTTTATCCGCTTACCCAGGGTCTGACGCCGAAGGTTCTGCGCAAGGCGGTCGACGGCGCCATGGCCCGGCTGCCGATGATGCCCGAATGGGGCGACAAGGCACTGCTGGCGCGCGAACGCTGGCAACCCTGGAATGAAAGCCTCCGCATCGCGCACATGCCGGAAAACCACGAGGCCCTGTCGCCGCTTTCGCCGGCGCGGCGGCGGCTCGCCTATGACGAACTGCTGGCCAACCAGCTTGCCCTGGCCATGGTTCGCCAGCACCAGAAACGCCGAAAGGGCCGGGCGATCAAGGGCACCGGCGCGCTGACGGCACGGGCCGAGCAGGCGCTTCCCTACACGCTCACCGGCGCGCAGCGGCTGGCGCTGGCCAAGATCGCTGGCGACATGGCCGAGACCACGCGCATGCTGAGACTGCTGCAGGGCGATGTCGGCAGCGGCAAGACCGTGGTTGCGTTCCTCTCGATGCTCGGCGCGATCGAAATGGGCTGTCAGACCGCCCTCATGGCCCCGACGGAGATTCTCGCGCGTCAGCATTTCCAGTCCATCGAACCGCTGGCGACCGCCCTCGGGCTTCGCATCGCGGTGCTGACCGGGCGCGACAAGGGCAAGGCCCGCCAGGCGCTGTTGGCCGACCTCGCGTCGGGCGCCATTCATATTCTCGTCGGGACCCACGCGCTGTTCCAGGAGGATGTGGTGTTCCACGATCTCGCCTTCGCCGTGGTCGACGAGCAGCACCGCTTCGGCGTGCATCAGCGCATGGCCTTCAGCGACAAGGGAGCCGGGCTCGACATGCTGGTCATGACCGCGACGCCGATCCCGCGCACCCTGGCAATGACCGCGTACGGTGATCTCGACGTCTCGCGCCTGGATGAAAAGCCGCCGGGCCGGCAGCCGATCACCACGCGGGCGATCCCGTCCAACCGGCTCGATGAGGTGGTCAGCGCCGTCGGACGAAGCCTTGAGCGCGGCGCCAAAGCCTATTGGGTCTGTCCCCTTGTCGAGGAATCGGAACTGGTCGACGCCGCCGCCGCCGAGGAACGCCACCATCACCTAGCCGCGCTGTTCGGCGAGCGGGTCGGCCTGGTCCACGGCCGCATGAAAGCCGCCGAGAAAGACGCGGTGATGGAGCGGTTCAAGTCCGGAGATGTGGACATCCTGGTCGCGACGACCGTCATCGAGGTCGGCGTCGATGTTCCCGAGGCGACCGTGATGGTGATCGAACACGCCGAGCGCTTCGGCCTCGCGCAACTGCATCAGCTTCGGGGCCGGGTCGGCCGCGGCGCGGGAGCGTCGAGCTGTCTGCTGATGTATCAGGCGCCCTTGGGAGAGACCGCGCGGGCGCGGCTCAAGGTGCTGCGGGAAACCGAGGATGGCTTCAGGATCGCCGAGGAGGATCTGCGGCTGCGCGGCTCCGGCGAAGTGCTGGGCACCCGGCAGAGCGGCCTGCCGACCTTCCGGGTCGCCGATCTGGCGGTTCATGGCGATCTTCTGGAAACCGCCCGCGACGACGCGCGGCTGATCCTCGGCCGGGACCCCGAGCTGACCACCGAGCGCGGCCTGGCGCTTCGCGTGCTGTTGTACCTGTTCGAGCGCGACGCGGCGGTCCGCTACCTCAAGAGCGGCTGACCGGGCGCTCTTGCGTATGGTCGTCCGTCTCCGCGCCGTCCTCCGACCAGTCGTTCTCATCCTCATCGTCATCCGACGAGAGGTTGGCCACCTCGCCATTGGACAGAACCTTGGCCGGCGGATCGGCGCGGGCCGCCAGAGCCTCGTTGCCCGCCAGAATCAGCGGAGTCGCCTTCCGCTCGTCCGAGCGCAGATCCGGCGGCGTGACGATGCCGGTCGAAACCAGCATCTTGAAGCCTTCCTCGGACGACATGCTGAGGTAATAGAGATCCTTCTTCGGAACGAACAACAGAAAACCCGATGTCGGGTTCGGCGTCGTCGGAATGAACACATTCACCAGTTCGGCGTCGACGACGTTCTGGACCTCGCCGCCGGTGGTGCCGGTCACGAACCCCATGGTCCAGATGCCGCGCCGCGGATATTCAAGCAGGACGACATGCCGGAACGCATTGGATTTCTGCGCAAGCACCGTCTCCATGATCTGTTTGACCGCGCTGTAGATGTTGCGCACGATCGGCATCCGGGCCAGCAGCCGCTCGCTCATCCGGACCAGCCATCGCCCCAGCAGGCCGGCGGCCGCCCAGCCGATCAGAACCAGGACTAGGAATGTCAGCACCAGTCCGAGGCCCGGCAACTGGACCGGGATATAGTTTTCGGGGTTGTAGTGCGAGGGGATGAGCGGCACCACCTTACTGTCGAAGAACGTGATGATTCCCCAGGTCAGCCAGAGGGTTATGCCCAGCGGGGCGGTCACCAGAATGCCCGCGAAAAAATATCCGCGTATTCTTCCCAGGAAGGTGCGCTTGGGGTGTTTTCTGAATCTCGATCTACGGGTCGACAAGATGATTGGTCCAATCGGGTCGCGCGCCCGGCCTCGCGTCAGCGCGTGCCCCCCGATATAGCCCTCCACCCTCGTATCGGCAATGACCCGCCGGAAAAACTCCCTTCAATTTCCCGCTGATGGCATCGCCTCGGGCGGTCACCGGATTGCACAACCGCGACGGAAGGCCGATGCTGGCGGCTCCCGTGACGTTGGACCGACATCATGCAAGACTCGACTTTGCGCAACCGCTTCGGCAAGGCGGTCCGGCCGCTCTTCGCGCTCCGTGACGACGTGGCGCATCTCAATCACGGTTCCTACGGCGCAACGCCGCGCGAGGTGACCCTGGCCCAGCGCGCGTACCAGGACGAGCTGGAAGCCGAGCCCAGCGGCTTCATACAACGCCGGTTTCCGGCGCTGCTGCGCGAGGCGGCCGGCGCGATGGCGGACTATCTGAATACCGGCGCCGGGCAGATCGCCATGATCGAAAACGCGACCGCCGGGGTGAATTCCGTGCTCCAGAGCCTGGCGCTGAAGGAGAATGACGAGGTTCTGATCACCGACCAGACCTACGGCGCCGTGCGCAACACCGTGATCCACGCCTGCTCGAGAACGGGGGCCCGCGTGATCGACGTGGCGCTGCCGTTTCCCGATCCGAGCGACGATGCAATCGTCGCCGCCTTCGCCGGCGGCCTCAGCGACAGGACCAGGCTGGCCGTCATCGACCATGTCACCTCGCCGACCGCGCTTGTTCTGCCGGTCGCGCGAATGGCCGCCGAAGCGAGAATGACAGGCGCCCGGATCCTGATCGACGGGGCGCATGCGCCTGGAATGGTTCCGGTGGACCTCTCGGCGATCGACTGCGACCACTACACCGGCAACTGCCACAAATGGCTCTGCGCGCCCAAGGGATGCGCGTTCCTGTGGAGCGCGCCCGCCCTGCTGGGCGAGACCCACCCGACGGTGATCTCGCACGGCTACGCCAAGGGCTACACGGCCGAGTTCGATTGGGTCGGCACAAGGGACGCCTCGGCCCAGTTCGCCCTGCCGGACGCCCTGGCCTTCATCGAACGTCTCGGCGGGCCGGACATCAAGGAGCACAACCGCGCGTTGGCGTTCGATGCCGCGCTCATGCTGGCGGGTGTCTGGGGCACCCGCACCGGCGCCGCCCGGGATCAGACCGGTTCCATGGCGATGGTCGAACTGCCACTCGGCGGCCCCGCGACGCGGGAGCGCGCGCAGGAAATCCGGGCGCGGCTGCTTGACGAGCACAGGGTCCAGGTGCCGATAAACGCGATCGGCGCGCGTTATTGGGCGCGGATCTCGGCGCAGATCTACAACGACATGGACGACTATGCGCGCCTTGCGGCGGCGGTGAAATCGCTGCGGATCTAGCGCCTCCTCCGCGGTACGACCGGATTCCAGCGGTTGGCAACCCCCACCGGTTCCCGAGCAATGTCCCGTCAAACCTTGCATTTCGTCGACCGGAACGTTAACCCAATCCTATGCCGGTCTACGATAGACAGTTCTATGACGAGATCCGCGAGACGTCCCGCCATGCCGCGCGCACCATCGTACCGATGGTCATCGACCTGGCCGGACCGATTTCCTCTGTGGTCGATATCGGCTGTGGCAACGGGATCTGGCTCTCCGTTTGGCGGGAGCACGGCGCGACGCGGGTCCTCGGTCTGGACGGGAACCATGTCGATCGCGAGATGCTGGAAATCCCCGTCGAGGATTTCATTGCCGCGGATCTGAGCGAGGACCTGCCCCTTCCCAGAGACCGGCAGCACGACCTTGCGATGACCCTGGAAGTCGTCGAGCATCTTCCGAACGAACGGGCGGAGAGCATCGTCGACGAACTGGTCGCGCTGGCGCCGATCGTGCTGTTCTCCGCCGCCATTCCCGGTCAGCTCGGCGAGGGGCACATCAACGAGGAGTGGCAGCATATCTGGGCCGAACGGTTCGAGCGGCGCGGCTACCGCACACTCGACCCCATCCGCTCAGAGATCTGGCGCAATTCTGCTATAAGCTGGTGGTATCAGCAGAATATCCTGATGTTTGCATTCGACGAGGCGATCACCGCCAGTCCGCGCCTCGCGGACGCGGCCGACGCCGTCGACCGGCGCCGGCTGTCGATCGTACATCCCAGACAATTCATGACGCTTTTGAAGCTTGCCCAGGACGCCCACAGGGACCGCATCGCACTCTCGCGGGAAGTGGAGACCCTTCGCGGCCAGCTTGCGGAACAGGCGGACGACCCGAATTCCAACTCTGTATAGCGGCGGAAATCTCAGATCCCGGCGATCTTCTCCCAGCGGAGCACCCGCTGCTGCGCCACGCCGTTGATCATCCGGACCGGTGGCCGCAGCACCATGAGATCGCCTTCGAAACTGACCTTGCGGACCTGATCGGTGCCCATCCGCGCCGGGTCGGAACAGGCGTCCACGCGGGTGATGAGCGTTGCGCCATCGAAGGTGTAGTTGCCGCAATAGGAGGTGTACTCCCGGCTCTCGCCGTCCGAAATCTCGGTTCTGCCGTCACACAGCACCGCGACCATGCGGCCGTCGCCGTTCAAGGTGACCCGCCCCATCGCCTTCTCGCCGCCATAGGGGGGCGGCATCGGTGTGCCGTCATCCGAAGTGCTGGTCCCGTCGACCAGCCGCCAGGTTCCGGTAATGTCCTTCATTGGCTCGCTCTCGCAAAAATGGACCTTGATCCGACAGGACCCTTCGAGACGGCACTAACGTGCCTCCTCAGGGTGAGACAGTGCCGTCTCGAAGGGTCGCGATTTCGCACCCACCCTCTCCCTAGATGTCCCGGACGTCGACGATGCCGGCCAACGACTTCACCGCCGAGCGGATGCGCGCGTCGATCTGATAGGAGTCCGGCAGAGGGATATCGATCTCCTGGCCCGGCGTCTGGACGACGATCTTGACCTGTCCGCGACCGCGTCCCTGCTGGGCAAGCACGGACTTCAACTGGGTCACCGTCCCTGCGTCCTTCAGATAGACCTTCAATCCCTTGGCCGCCTGCTGCATGGCGCCGTCCAGCGCCTGGATGCGGCTTGCGATAAGGCGCACGGAGCCCTCCTCGGTCTTGGCGTCAACCCGGACCAGAAGCGGCTGCGCGCTGTCCAGCAACTCCCGCGCCTCCGCCAGCACCTCGGAGAACACGGTGATTTCGAAAACCCCGGAACGGTCGCTCATCTGCACGAAGGCATATCGGTTGCCCCGCTGGTTGGTGCGCACGCGGCTGGACCCGACGATGCCGGCGAGGTTGATCCGGCCGGTGCCGCCCTTCGCGGCCAGGGTCGCGGCGACGGCGGTGGATTCCACCACCCCGACCCGCTCCAGCGCAGGGCCATAGGCGTCCAGCGGATGCGAGGAAAGGTAGAAGCCGATCGCATCGAACTCGTTCTGCAGCCGGTCCATCGCCGACCAGTCGTGGCGCGCCGGCAGATTGACGCGGATTTCCCGCTGGCCGTCGTCGCCGCCGAACAGGCTGACCTGGTCCGAGGCCCGTTCCTCCGCCGCCGCGGTGGCATGGCGCAGCACCACGTCGGCCCCGTCGAACAGCCTTGCCCGGTTTTTTTCCAGACAATCCGTCGCCCCCGAACGGACCAGATTTTCGAGGCTGCGCTTGTTGACCGACCGGCTGTCGATGCGGGTGGCAAAATCGCCCAACGAGGCGTAGGGCCCGTTCTCCTGGCGCTCCTTCACCAGCGCGACCATCGCCGGACCGCCGACATTCTTGATCGCCGCCAACGCATAGCGGATGGCAAGGCTCCCATCCGCAAGGCTTTCCACCTGGAAGTCGCGCCCCGACTTGTTCACATCGGGCGGCAGCAACTCGATCCCCTGGGACTGAAGCTCCTGGCGGAACACGTTCAGCTTGTCGGTATTGCCCATGTCATAGGTCATCGACGCGGCCAGGAACTCGACCGGATAATTCGCCTTCATATAGGCGGTGTGATAGGCGACCAGCGCATAAGCCGCCGCGTGGCTCTTGTTGAAGCCGTAGCCGGCGAACGCGGCAATGGTATCGAAGATCGAGGATGCCTTGGCCTTATCGACGCCCTGCTCGACGCTGCCCTCGACGAAGGTCTGGCGCTGCGCGTCCATCTCTTCCTTGATCTTCTTGCCCATGGCCCGGCGCAGCAGGTCGGCGCCGCCGAGGGTGTAGCCGGCCAGCACCTGGGCGGCCTGTTGAACCTGCTCCTGATAGATCATGATCCCGAAGGTTTCCTCCAGGACCGGCTGCAGCTTCGGGTGCATGTAATCGACGATCTCGGTGCCGTGCTTGCGGGCGATGTAGCTCGGAATATTCGCCATCGGACCGGGCCGATAGAGCGCGACCAGGGCGATGATGTCCTCGAACCGGTCGGGCTTCATGCGGCGCAGCACGTCGCGCATGCCCGAACTTTCAAGCTGGAACACCCCGGTGCTGTCGGCCCGGCTGATCATCTCGTAGGTTTTCGCATCATCGAGCGGAACCTCCTGGAGATCCACCTCGATGCCCCTGTCGGCGACCAGCGCGACCGCCTTCTGCAACACCGACAGGGTTTTAAGACCGAGGAAGTCAAACTTCACCAATCCCGCCGGCTCCACCCATTTCATGTTGAACTGGGTCGCCGGCATGTCCGAGCGCGGGTCGCGGTACAGCGGCACCAGTTCCTTCAGCGGCCGGTCGCCGATGACCACCCCCGCCGCGTGGGTCGACGCGTTGCGGTACAGCCCCTCGAGCTTGAGGCCGATTGAAATCAAGGTGCGGACCGCCTCGTCCTCGTCGCGCTGGCGCCGCAGTTCCGGTTCGCTCTCGATCGCCTCGCCCAAGGTCACCGGGTTCGCCGGATTGTTGGGGACCAGCTTGCAGATCCGGTCGACCTGACCGTAGGGCATTTCCAGCACCCGACCGACATCCCGCAGCACGGCGCGGGCCTGGAGCTTGCCGAAGGTGATGATCTGCGCGACCCGGTCGCGACCGTATTTGCGTTGCACATATTCGATCACCTCGCCCCGGCGGTCCTGGCAGAAGTCGATATCGAAATCCGGCATCGATACCCGCTCGGGATTGAGGAAACGCTCGAACAGCAGGCCCCAGCGCAACGGGTCGAGATCGGTGATCAGCAGGGCCCAGGCGACGACGGACCCGGCCCCGGACCCGCGGCCCGGCCCGACCGGGATGCCCTGCGCCTTGGCCCATTGGATGAAGTCGGCGACGATCAGGAAATAGCCCGGAAAGCCCATCTGGTTGATCACGCCGAGTTCCATGGCGAGCCGGTCGCGATACGCGGCGGCGACCTCGGCGCGGGCGGCCTCGTCCATGTCCCCGGTGAAGACATGCTGGATCAGCCGTCCCTCGAGCCCCTTCTCCGCCATGACCCGCAACTCGTCCGCCTCGTTCCGGCCCTCACCGGTATCGAAGGCCGGCAGGATCGGGTCGAGCGTCGTCGGCATGAAGCCGCACCGACGGGCGATGACCAGGGTGTTGTCGGCGGCTTCGGGAAGATCGGAGAACAGGTCCCGCATCTCTTCGGCCGACTTGAAGCGGTGGTGCGGGGTGACCTGCCGCCGCTTGGGGTTGCTGATGGTCGTGGACTCGGCGATGCACAAGAGCACGTCGTGCGCCTCGTACATATCCTCGGTGGCGAACTGGCAGTCGTTCGTCGCCACCAGCGGAATGCCCAGCTCGTAGGCAAAATCGACCAAGGCCGGTTCGATCCGCCTTTCGGTTTCGATGAAATGCCGCTGCAGCTCGATATAAAGGCGGTCCCCGAACAGCCGGTGAAACTCCTTGAGCATCGCTTCCGCGTCGGCCTTGCGGTCCTCGAGCAACAGGCGCCCGACCGCTCCCCGCGTCCCGGCGGTAAGCGCGATCAGCCCCGCCGTCTTGCCCTCCAGATCCGCCATGGAGATCTGCGGCTCCTCGGAGCCGTCGCCCTCCAGAAAGGCCTGGCTCACCAGATCCAGAAGATTGCGATATCCCTCCTCGTTCTGGGCGATCAGCACCAGATTGTCCGGCGTCTGGGCGACGTGGCTGGTGCCGCCGACCACCCTCAGGCGGCCGCCCTGATCACTCTCGCCCCGACGGATGTTGATCGTCACTCCCACGATCGGCTGCACCCCGCCCTTGGCCGCGGTCACCGCGAATTCCAGGGCGCCGAACAGATTGCCGCTGTCGCAAACCGCGACCGCCGGCATTTTCGCGTCCTGGCACAGCCCCACCAGTTCCTTGACCTTGATGGCGCCCTCGGCGAGCGAATAGGCGGTCCGGACCGTCAGATGGATAAAATCGGCGTGCGGCATGGCGGCGTCTCCCAAGACTCCAGAGAATGCCATGGACAGCATCCGGGGTCAGCCGGAACAGGACGGGAACAACCGCAGGATGTTGGCTTGGCAGGAAACTTATCCACAGTATCTTGTGGATGATTTCGCGAAGCGTATCGCCCCGCCGCTCAGTCCAGCCGCACCAGCTTGCCGTTCTCGAGGGTCACGACCCGGTCCATCTGGCGCGCGAGCGTCATATTGTGGGTCGCGACCAGCGCCGCGATCTCGGTCGCCTGAACGATGCGGCGCAATTGCTCGAAAACCTCGGACGAGGTCTGCGGATCGAGATTGCCCGTCGGCTCGTCCGCCAGCATCACCGCCGGGACATTGGCGATCGCCCGGACGATGGCGACCCGCTGCTGCTCGCCGCCCGACAACTTCGCCGGGCGGTGTGAAAGACGATCGGTGAGGCCGACCAGACCGAGCAGTTGGCGGGCCCGGTCCATCGCCTCGTCCTTGTCGAGACCGGCGATCATCTGCGGCACCATGACATTCTCCAGCGCGGAGAACTCGGGCAGCAGGTGGTGGAACTGATAGACGAAGCCGATGCCGTCCCGGCGGATCCGCGTGCGTTCCGCATCGGATAACGGGCCGCAATCCCGGCCGTCGAAGATCACCTGGCCGGCGGTCGGCGGCTCCAGCAGACCGGCGACATGCAGCAGCGTCGACTTGCCCGAACCCGACGGCCCGACCAGGGCGACCATTTCGCCCCGTTCGATTCTGAGATCCACCCCCCGCAGGATCTCCAGATCCTCCTCCGCCTGGACGTAGCGGCGCACCACGCCGCGCAACTCGAGGGCCGCCGGCCTTTTCCCGCCGCCCGCCGCGATCATTTCGAGATCAAGCTGCCCGTCCGCTTTTTCAGCCATGCCGCAAGGCCTCCACGGGATCGGTGCGCGAAGCGCGCCAGGACGGATAGATCGATGCCGCGAATGACAGGAACAGGGCCATGGCGATCACCAGGATGACTTCCACGGGATCGACCTCGGCCGGCAGGGTCGACAGGAAATAGATTTCGGCGCTGAACAGCTCGGCGCCGGTCAGGTGCTGCAACCACTGCCGGATGGTCTCGATATTCCAGCAGAAGACCAGCCCCAGAAGCGAGCCGAAGATGGTGCCGATCACGCCGACGCTCGCTCCCGACATGAAGAAGATCCGCGTGATCATGCCCTGCGAGGCCCCCATCGTGCGCATGATCGCGATCGAGGCGCGCTTATCGTTCACCAGCATCATCATCGACGAGATGATGTTGAAGGCGGCTACCAGGATGATCAGGGTCAGGATCAGGAACATGACGTTCCGTTCAACCTGGAGCGCGTTGAAGAAGCTGGAATTCTGCTGCTTCCAATCCACCGAGTACCGGCCGTCGCCGATCACCAGGGCGAGCGGATTTCGGATCGCGTCGACCTGATCCGGCCGCGCGACCATGATCTCGATCGCGTTCACCGCATCGCCGCTCTTGAAGAACAACTGCGCCTGATCAAGCGGCATGTAGATGAAGGTGTTGTCGTATTCGAACATCCCGACGTTGAACATCGCGACCACGGTGAAGGCGCGCATCCTCGGCACGCTGCCGAAGGCGGTCGGCGTGCTGGACGGCGAGATCAGCGTCACCTTGTCGCCGATGCCTGCCCCCAGTTTGCGCGCCAGACGGGAGCCGACGACGATGGAGGCCTCGCCGGCGAAATTCTCCAGCGAGCCCGCAACGATATTGTTCGGGATCACCTGCCGCGCCATCAGGTCCGTCGCTCGGAGCCCGCGCACCAGCGCGCCGCTCGCCGCGCCGTTCACCATGGCCATCACCTGACCCTGCAACTGCGGCGTTACCGAGAGCACGCCCGGAATCTCGCCGATCCGGACCGCCAACTGGTCATAGCCGGTCATCGGCGACTGCGTGCCGTGCACGGCGACATGGCCGTTCAGACCGAGGATGCGGCCAAGAAGCTCGGCGCGGAATCCGTTCATCACCGACATCACGATGATCAGCGTGGCGACGCCGAGGCCGATGCCCAGCAGCGAAAACCACGCGATCACCGAGATGAAGCCTTCCTGGCGGCGGGAGCGCAGATAGCGCAAGGCCACGAGCCGCTCGAAGGTTCCGAACACTACACTCTCCCGTTTCGCTTGGCCGGCCTAACCGGCGAAGCGGTTCAGTACCGCGTCGGGCGACATTTCCTCGGTTTCGCCGGTGCGCCGGTTCTTGACCTCGACGACGCCGTTCTTCACGCCGCGCGGGCCGACCACGACCTGCCAGGGCAGGCCGATCAGATCCATGTCGGCGAGCTTGGCCCCGGTCCGCTCGTCCCGGTCGTCGTACAGGGTTTCGACGCCCGCGTTATTCAGGCCGCGATAGAGATCCTCGCACACGCGCGTGCAATCGTCGTCGCCGACCTTGATATTGACCAGGCCGACCCGAAACGGCGCCACCGCCTCGGGCCAGATGATCCCCCGGTCGTCGTGGCTCGCCTCGATGATGCCGCCGACGAGACGCGAAACCCCGACCCCGTATGAGCCCATGTGGACCGCCACGTCCTTGCCGTCCGGGCCGGTCACGCGCGCGCCCAGCGGATCGGAGTATTTGGTCCCGAAATAGAAGATATGACCGACCTCGATTCCGCGGGTGGTGATCAGGTCGCCCGCCGGCACCGGGCACTTGGCGGGGTCGTGCTTCTCGTCGGTCGCGGCATAGCGCGCGAGGAAGGAATCGACGACCGGTTGGAGATCGGAATTGATGTCGATGTCCTGGGAGAGCACATCGACGTCCAGCCAGTCCTTGTGGCAATAGACCTCGCTCTCGCCGGTTTCGGCCAGGATCACGAATTCATGGCTCATGTCGCCGCCGATCGGGCCGCTGTCGGCGGCCATCGGGATCGCCTTCAGGCCCATGCGCGCATAGGTCTTGAGGTACGCCACGAACATCTTGTTATAGGCCCGGACCGCCCCCGCGTAGTCCACGTCGAAGGAATAGGCGTCCTTCATCAGGAACTCGCGGCCGCGCATGATGCCGAAGCGCGGACGGACCTCGTCCCGGAACTTCCATTGAATATGGTAGAGATTGAGCGGCAGGGCCCGGTAGCTCTTTACGTGGGTGCGGAAGATATCGGTGATCTGCTCCTCGTTGGTCGGCCCGAAAAGCATGTCGCGCTCGTGCCGGTCGCGGATCCGCAGCATCTCCTTGCCGTAGTCATCGTAGCGTCCGCTTTCGCGCCAGAGATCGGCGGATTGAATGGTCGGCATCAGGACTTCCTGGGCGCCCGAGGCATCCTGCTCCTCACGCACGATCTGCTCGATCTTGCGCAACACCCGGTACCCCAGGGGAAGCCATGAATAGATCCCGGCGCTGGCCTGCTGGATCATTCCGGCCCGCAGCATATACCGGTGCGAGACGATCTGCGCCTCCTTGGGCGTGTCGCGCAGGGTCGGAATGAAGTAGTTCGTCAGTCGCATCGGCGTCCTCGCTCGATGAATTCGGGTATCGCGTCCGGGGCCGGCGGACGCGAGCGGACTTTAGGGATTCGTTTCAGCCCTGTCCAAATGAATTCCCGTATCCGCATAGCCACGCCAAGGGGCCGCGGACACCGCGTGATCCTTCACGAAAACAAGCTGTATCACAGAGGCGGCAGCGTGCCGCGGAGATTGTAGTTCAACAGTCCGACCCAGAACCGCTCCAACTGCCCGTAGGCGGCGCTGGCGTCGTGCAACTGATCGCGGTCGATCTTGGCCTGATCAAGCGCGACGGCGTGGCGGTCGAACATATCGGAGATCTGGCTGCAGAGCTCCAGCCCCTTGTCCGACAGGCGGACCCGGATCGACCTGCGGTCATGGGTCGAGCGTTCCTGGATCAGGTAGTTGTTCTCGACCATCTTGCGGACATTGTACGAAACGTTCGATCCGAGATAGTAGCCCCGGTTCGTCAACTCTCCGACCGTAAGCTCATCCTCGCCGATATTGAACAGGATGAGCGCCTGGATATTGTTGATATCCTCGGTCCCGCGCCGGTCCAGCTCGGTCTTGACGACCTCAAGGAACTGACGATGCAGTCGCTCGATCAGTTTTATTGCTTCCAGATATTCCCGCCGCGTCGAAGCGGACGCGGAATTGGAAGTGTCGGTTGCGGAATCAGCCATGGGCTCTAGATTACAAGATCAATACACGTTCGAAAACCTAACGCTTGCATTTACCGTGGATTCGCAGGTGAACGCAACTTAATTACCGTGAATCATTCGGTAGATGCCGGAGAAGTCGAGCGGTCCGTTACCCTGATCGCAGAACTTCCGGTACATCTCCAGCGCATGAGCGCCGAGCTGGGCGTCATGACCGGTCGAGCGGGCCGCGTCCTGCGCCAGGTTCATGTCCTTGGCCATCATCGCTGCGGTGAACCCCGCCTTATAGTCGCGGTTCGCGGGCGAGGCCGGCACCGGCCCCGGAACCGGGAGATAGCTGGTCATCGCCCAGCACTGGCTTGACGAGGTCGAGGTCACGTTGAAGAGCTTTTGCGCGTCCAGACCCAGCTTTTCGGCCATCGCGAAGCTTTCACAGACGGCGATCATCGAAATCCCGAGGATCATGTTGTTGCAGATTTTCGCGGCCTGTCCGTTCCCCGCGCCGCCGGTATGGACGATGTTCTTGCCCATGGCGTCGAGAAAGGGCTTGGCCCGGCCGAACGCCGAATCGGCGCCGCCGACCATGAAGGTCAGGGTGCCGGCCTCGGCCCCGCCGGTGCCGCCGGAGACTGGCGCGTCGACCATTTCGAACCCGGCCTCGCGGGCATTCGCCTCGACGGCCCTGGCGGAATCAACGTCGATGGTCGAGCAATCGATCAGCAGCGCGCCAGCCGGCGCTCCGGGGATCACGGCGGAACCATAGACATCACGCACGTGCTTGCCTTCCGGAAGCATCGTGATCACCACCTCGGAGCCGGGTAATGCCGCGCTTGCCGAAGCGGCAGCCACCCCGCCGGCGGCCGCCAGCGCGTCAACGGCGCTCGTGACCAGATCAAATCCGGTAACCTGGTGCCCGGCGGCCAGAAGGTTCTTGGCCATCGGCAATCCCATGTTGCCCAGTCCGATGAATGCGATGCGCGCCATGACGGCTCTCCCCTGGATCCCTGATTTTTCGTTCCCGCCGTGCCCCGCCGGTCAGCCGAAGGTCAACTCCCGCCAGGGCACCGGGGCAAAATAGCCCGCGACGGCGGCCTCGGAAACATCTTCCAGCCGCGCCGGCCGCCAATTCGGCTTGTGATCCTTGTCAACCAGCAGCGCCCGCACGCCCTCGGGGAAGTCGTTGCCGCGCGCGAAATGCTGAGACATCCGGTATTCCATGGACATGGTCTCGGCGAATGTCGCCGCCCGGCCGCCCCGGCGGATCTGCTCCAGGGTCACCTTGAGGCTGGTCGGCGACTTGCTGGCCAAGGTCTCCAGGGCGTGCTTGGCGAACTGCGAGCCCGACGCCTCGAGCCGCGCGACAATTTCCTCGACGCTGTCCGCCGAAAAGCAGCGATCGATCTCGGTCCGGGCATCCGCGGTCGGCGCGTCTCCGGCATCGATGACATATCCGTCCAGAACCGCCTTGACCGCGGAGTGAGCGTCGCCGGAGAGATCAGCCGCGTGAAGCCTGGCCTCAATTTCCGCCAGATTGTCCGAGGCAACCACGTGGGTCGAGATCCCGAGCTCGGCGCAGTCGCCGACGGTTACCGGCACGCCGGTCAGCGCCAGATAGGTCCCGGTCTCGCCGGGCAGGCGCGAGAGGAACCAGGCCCCGCCGACATCCGGGAACAGGCCGATGGTGGTCTCCGGCATGCCGACGCGGGTACGTTCCGTCGCCACCCGGAACGAGCCGTGCACCGAAAGGCCGACCCCGCCGCCCATGCAGACCCGGTCGATCAGCGCGATATACGGCTTCGGGCTGGTATGGATCTGGTGGTTGAGGATGTATTCCTCATAGAAGAATTCCTGGGCCAGGTCCGGGTTCGCGTCCCCGTCATACTCGATGATCGCCTGGCGGACCGCCCGCACGTCGCCGCCGGCGCAGAACGCCCGGTCGCCGGCGCCCTTGATCACCACCGCCTTGATCGCATCATCAGCCATCCAGGCGGTGAAGCGCGCGCGCATCTCGGCGATCATGGTCATCGTCAGCGCGTTCAGGGTGCGCGGCCGGTTCAGGATGATCGTGCCGATCCCGCCGGCCTCTTCGAACAGAACTTCAGGCTCCATGAACGCTACTCGCTTTCGTGTTGATCAGACCCTTCGAGACGGGCCTGGCGGCCCTCCTCAGGGTGAGCCGGTTGGTAAAATTGGCCACATCCACCCTGACGAGCGGCGAAGCCGCGTCTCGAAGGGTCGTGCCGGACGATTTGCGCCTGTGCAACCACAATCCCGGAGGCTTCGTCAATCCCGGAGCAGTTGCCGAGAGATGATCACCCGCATGATCTCGTTCGTGCCTTCGAGGATCTGATGCACCCGCAGGTCCCGGACCAGCCGCTCCAGCGGGAAGTCCTTCAGATACCCGTAGCCGCCGTGAATCTGCAGCGCCTCGTTGCTGACCGCCGAGCCGATGTCGGTCGCCATCCGCTTGGCCATGGCGCAGTGCATCGTGGCCTCGGGATCCCGGCGGTCGAGACTGTCGGCGGCCCGGTGGATCATCAGCCGGGCGGCGTCGAGTTCCGTCGCCATGTCCGCGAGCTTGAATTGGGTCGCCTGAAACTCGGCGATCGGCTTGCCGAACTGCTTGCGTTCCTTGGCGTAAGCGGTGGCCGCCTCCAGCGCCGCGCGGGCGCCGCCGATCGAGCAGGCGCCGATATTGATCCGTCCGCCGTCCAACCCGGCCATGGCGATCTTGAAGCCGTCGCCCTCGGCGCCGACCAGATTCTCCGCCGGCACCCGGCACTCCTCGAAATTCACCATCGCGGTATGCTGGCTGTTCCAGCCGAGCTTGCGCTCCTTGGCGCCGAAGGAAAGCCCCGGCGTCCCCGCCTCGACCAGCACGCAGGACACCCCGCGCGGCCCGTCGTCCCCGGTTCGGCACATCACCGCATAGACGTCGCTGGTCGGTCCTCCCGAGATGAAGGCCTTGGAGCCGTTCAGCACATAATGGCTGTTGCCGTCCTTGGTCGCCTTGGTGCGAAGCGAGGCGGCATCGGAGCCTGCCCCGGGCTCTGTCAGGCAATAGCTCGCCATCGCCGCCATCGAGGTGACCCTGGGCAGGAACCGCCGGCGGATCTCCTCGCCGCCGAACCGGTCGATCATCCAGGCGACCATGTTGTGGATCGAAAGATAGGCCGCGGTCGACGGGCAGGCGGCGGCCAGTTCCTCGAACACGATCGCCGCCTCGAGCCGCCCGAGCCCCGAGCCGCCGACCTCCTCGGACACATAAATCCCGGCCAGCCCCAACTCGGCGGCCATGCGGAGTTCATCGACCGGAAAGATCTCCTCGGCATCCCACCGCGCGGCATTCGGCGCGAAATGCTCGGCGGCGAACCCGCGCGCCATGTCCCGGATCGCGGCCTGTTCCTCGGAGAGTTGGAAGTCCATGTGGTGATGCCTTGCCGGGTCTCACGTCCCCAGCCGCGCGCCGGCCTCGAGCGGGTTTTCGGCGAGGAACTCCGACGCCTTCACCTTGCCGCCCTTGCCGAGGCGCACCCGCTTGATCCGGATGCCGCCAAGGCCGGCGTTGATGGTGAAGCTTTCGCCGTCAACCGCGCAGACCCGGCCCGGTCGGCCGGAGCCGGCGGCGGGCTCGCAGTCGAAGATCTGCAGGGTCTCGCCATTGAGGGTGGTCCAGGCGCCCGGCGAGGGGTTGCAGCCCCGGATCAGGTTGTAGACTTCGCCGGCGGAGCGCTCCCAGTCGATCTTGGCGTTGCCGGCCCGGCACCAGCTCTCGTAGGTCGCCTTGGATTCGTCCTGCAACAGGCGCGGCGCCTTGCCGGCGCGCACGAGGTCGATGGATTCCAGCACCGCCGCGACGCCGAGCGGGAAGATCTTGTCGAAATAGACCGTTCCGAGCGTGTCGTCGGGACCGATCTCGACCTCCTTCTGCAACAGTACCTCGCCCTCATCCAGGCCGTCATCGGGCCAGAAGATCGTGAGGCCCGTCTTCTTCGCCCCCCAGATGATCGGCCAGTTGATCGAGCTAGGCCCCCGGTGCAGCGGCAGCAGAGACGGGTGGAAACAGATGGTGCCGTGCTTGGGAATGTTCCGCGCCGCCTCGGGCACGAAGATCGTCACGAAGGCCAGGACCATGAAATCCGCGTTCCAGGACCTGAGTTCGGCGAGCACGTCCTCGTCCTTGTAGTTGTCCGGCTGGCGCACTTCCAGGCCGTGATCGAGGGCTGCCTGCTTGATCGGATCGAAGGGCCGGCCCTCGGCATCCGGCGCGGTATAGACCGCAACCACCTCGTCGACACCTTTTTCGATAATCGCGTCCAGGCAAGCCTTGCCGAAAGCCTGTTGTCCGTTGATGACGATGCGCATGGCCTGCCCTCTCCCCAAATCCAATTCGTGTCCGCTCGACCACGATGTCGAGACACTTTCCTCAACTGGGTTACAGCCTTAGTATATTTTCAGACCGATCAACAGATGGAAAGGCCGCGCCATGCCCTTCAATGGCAAGGTTCGCGAAGCCGCGCGATCCGCTCCGGTACAGACCGGCCCCGCCTTCCCCACGACGCGCATGCGCCGCAACCGCCGCACCGACTGGTCGCGCCGGCTGACGCAGGAGAATGTCCTGACGCCGGCCGACTTCATATGGCCGATTTTCGTGCGCGAAGGGAACAATCTGCGCGAGCCGGTCGAGGCGATGCCCGGCGTGGTCCGCTATTCCTGCGACACCGTCGCCGACGCCGTGGGCGAGGCGTCGGGTCTCGGCATTCCCGTGGTGGCGATCTTTCCCTTCATCGAGCCGGATCTGAAGGACGCGCGCGGCTCGATCTCGATCCAGGAGGACAATCTCGTCTGCCGGGCGATCCGGGCGATCAAGGCGGCGCATCCCGATATCGGCGTGCAGTGCGATGTGGCTCTGGACCCGTTCACCAGCCACGGCCATGACGGCCTGCTGGACGAAAACGGTGAGATCGTCAATGACGAGACCGTCGATGTGCTGTGCCATCAGGCGCTGATCCAGGCAGAAGCGGGCTGCGACGTGATTTCGCCGTCCGACATGATGGACGGACGCATCGGCGCGGTGCGGCACGCCCTTGATACCCATGGGTATCAGCATGTGCAGATCCTGGCCTATTCCGCGAAATATGCGTCCGGCTTCTATGGCCCGTTCCGCGAGGCGGTGGGCTCGGCCTCGACCCTTGGTACGGCCAGCAAGGCAACCTACCAGATGAATCCGGCCAATACCGACGAGGCGCTGCGCGAGGTCGCGCTCGACATCGCCGAGGGCGCCGACATGGTGATGGTCAAGCCGGGCCTGCCCTATCTCGACGTGATCCGCCGGGTTAAGGACAAGTTCGGCATGCCGACCTACGGCTATCAGGTCTCCGGCGAGTACTCGATGATCCAGGCCGCCGCCCTGAACGGCTGGCTCGACGGCGAGAAATGCATGATGGAGAGCCTGATCGCCTTCAAGCGCGCCGGCGCCGACGGGATCCTCAGCTATTTCTCGGTGGAAGCGGCCAAGCTGCTGAAACGGGGATGACGGCGCCAGCCTTCGAGCGTCTGAAGGACAGCTTCGCGGCCCGGGTCACCGGCCTTGACATCACCCGGCCGCTGAGCGCCGGCGACATCGCTCTGCTCGACGCGGCGATGGCCGATCACGCGGTTCTGATCTTTGAGGAAACCGCGCTCGACGAGGACGGCCTGCACCGCTTCGCGCGCAGCTTCGGCGCGCTTGATATCGGCTTCAAGCGCGTCTCGCGGGCGCCGACGCGGTTCAAGTTCGAAGAGACCCTGGACATGTCCAACGTCGGCGCCGACGGCGCGGTGGTGCCGGCGGATCACCGCAAGATCGTCGGCAATATCGCAAACCAGCTCTGGCATACCGACAGCTCATTCCAGAAACCGTCGGCGAAATACTCCTTCCTGCTCTCGGTGGTCACCACCAGTTGGGGCGGAGAGACCGAATTCGCCGACATGCGGGCGGCTCATGACCGTTTGCCGGAGCGTACCAGGAACCGCCTCAACGGTCTGATTGCCGAGCACGACGCCCTGCACTCCCGGCTGTCTCTGGGCGACACCCATTACGACGAGGTCCAGCGGCAGACCTTTCCGTCGGTCGACTGGCCGATCGTGCGCCGGCACCCCGAGACCGGGGCTCACTATCTGTTCATCGGCGCGCACGCGCACAAAATTCACGGCATGACGGTTCCCGAGGCGCGCATGCTGCTGATGGACCTGCTGGAAGGCGCGACCCACCCGGACCATGTCTACCGGCATTCCTGGAAGGCCGGCGATCTGGTGATCTGGGACAACCGGACGACCCTGCATCGCGGCCGGGCGTTCGATCTCGCCGAGCGTCGCGAATTAAAGCGGGTGTCGACCTTGGACGCGCCATCGACCGCGCCCGAAGCCGCCGCATAGAGTTTCGATTAATCACGACGCGCTTTGCGGTTGGGCCGGGCTGTTGATATTTGGCCGCAACAATTCCTGTTAATTCGTTGTTCTCTTTTAGAGTCGGGCTTGATATAGTCCGCCCTGGGAAAAAATTGCCTAGTACCTCTTTACTGGGGTGCCTAAAGGATGTATAAAATTTTAGTTAAATTGGCTGAGCGAGTGGGAAGCCAAGCAATGCATCCGCTCAAGAGACGTGACGAAGCGGCCGGAACACCGCCCGCACCACCGTCCGCCGGGGAGACATCACGATGAATCCTTTCGCAGACCTTATCCGAAACCTGGGCCCCATCCGGGTCGCCGCGCTGGTGGCGACCGGCATCGCGGTGCTCGGCTTCTTCATCTTCCTAAGCTCGCGTCTAACCTCCGGCGGCACGGCGCTGCTGTACGGCGATCTCGACCCGGCGGATAGCGGCCAGATCGTTCAGCATCTCGAGGCGCAGAAGATTCCCTACGATGTAAAGGCCAACGGCACCCAGATCTTCGTCCCGGGCGACCAGGTGCTTCAGCTTCGGGTCACGCTGGCCGAGCAGGGACTGCCGGGCGGCGGGTCGGTCGGATATGAGATCTTCGACAAGAACCAGGGCATCGGCACCACCGGCTTCGTTCAGAACGTCAATCTGGTACGCGCCCTGGAGGGTGAACTTGCGCGCACGATCAGCGCCATGCGCAATGTCCGCGGCGCCCGCATTCACCTGGTGATGCCCCGCCGCGAGCTGTTCAGCCGCGAGCGCCAGGAGGCGAGCGCCTCGGTGGTCCTGCAGGTGCAGGGCTCCGGCCGGCTCGGCAAGGAGCAGGTCTCCGCGATCCAGCACCTCATCGCCGCCGCGGTGCCGAACCTCAACACCGACAAGATCTCGATCCTCGATGACCGGGGCCAGCTTCTCGCCCGCGGAGAGGGCGAGGGCGAGAACACCACCGCCGCCAGCACCGCCGAGGACATGCGCCGGGGTTTCGAGACCCGGATGCGCCAATCCCTGGTCGAGTTGCTGGAGCGGACCGTGGGCCTGAACCGGGTTCGAGCCGAGATCACCGCCGATATCGACTATGACCGGATCGTCGAGAATGCCGAGGTCTTCGACCCCGACAGCCAGGTCGCCCGCTCAACCCAGTCGGTTCAGGAAAGCGAAAGCAGCAACGAGGCGGATAACCAGAAGACCGTCACGGTCCAGAACAACCTGCCGGAGACCGCAGCCAATGCGGCCGGAACCGGCAACACCGCGTCGAACCAGGTCACGAGAAGCGAGGAAACAGTCAATTTCGAAATCACCAAGACGATCCGCAACCGCGTCAAGGAAACCGGCGAGATCAAGCGCCTGTCGGTGGCGGTTCTGGTGGACGGCGTCTATGTCGAGAATTCCGATGGCGACATGGTCTGGCAGCCGCGCAAGGCGGAGGAGCTCAAGCAGCTTGAAACCCTGGTGAAATCCGCTGTCGGCTTCGACGGCAAGCGGGGCGACACGGTCGAGATCGTCAACATGCAGTTCGTCAAGCTCGAACCGTTGGAGTTCGACGATGGCTCACTGGTCTTCGGCATCTCCAAGGAAGAGTTCCTTCAGCTCGCCGAGGTTCTGGTCCTCGCGGTGGTGGGGCTGCTCGTGATCCTCCTGGTCGTGCGGCCGGTGCTCACGCGACTGTTCGAATCGATGCCGACCGCACTGGCCTCCACGCCGTCCAGTGCCGCAGCGCTGGCCGCCGGAGAGGGAGCTACCCTGGCACAGCTCACCGGCCCGGGCGCGACCGCCGATATGGCGGAGCTCCTGGAGGACGAGGCGGAAGAGAGCCTGCTGGATCAGATGATCGACATCAACCAGGTCGAGGGCCGGGTTCGCGCCAGCTCGCTCAAGAAGATCGGCGAAATCGTGGACAAGCATCCGGAGGAAGCGGTCGCTATCATCCGCAACTGGATGTACCAGGAATCCGGTGGTGGCGGGTGATGAACGCCTGAACGCCTAGAGCAGCACAACCGCCAGTCCCGAAGGAGAAACGACCCCGCTCATGCAAAAATTCATGTTCAACCATATGTTCGATGAAGAGGTCATCGAGCGCCAACGCCGCGAGGAGGCCGCAAGGCTCGAGGCGGAGCGCATCGCGGAGGAAAACGCGCCGCCGACCTATACC
>JAYOEU010000016.1:0-39623 GCA_038116915.1 Alphaproteobacteria bacterium | reverse complement strand
TGTCGAGGGTCGGCTGGTCGCTGGTATAGGCGTGGATCGTGGTCATGTAGCCGGACTTGATGCCGACCGCCTTGTTCAGCACATAGGCGACCGGGGCCAGGCAGTTGGTGGTGCAGGAGGCGTTGGAGATCACCGTGTGCTTGGCCTTGATCTGCTTGTGATTGACGCCGTAGACCACGGTGAGGTCGGCGCCGGTGGCGGGCGCCGAGATGATCACCCGCTTGGCACCGGCCTGCAGATGCATCGCCGCCTTCTCGCGGGCGGTGAAAATGCCGGTGCATTCCATGACGATGTCGACGCCCAGCTTGCCGTGCGGCAGCTTGGTCGGATCGCGCTCGGCGGTCACCTTGATCGGGCCGCGGCCGAGATTGATCGAATCCTTGCCGATCTTGATCTCGCCCGGGAAGCGCCCGTGGTTGCTATCCCATTTCAGCAGATGCGCGTTCGAGGCGACCGGGCCGAGGTCGTTGATGGCGACGACCTGAAGGTCGTCCCGGCCACTTTCGTGGAGCGCCCGCAAGACGAGCCGCCCGATGCGGCCGAAACCGTTGATCGCCACTTTAACCGCCATGAAATGTCTCCCGCTTTCTGGTCTTGAGGTTTGGGTCTGGTCCGATTTACCGGCCGCCGAGGGCCGATTTCGCGGCGGCTGCGATGCCTTCCGCGGTAATTCCGAAATGCTTGTAGAGTTCACCCGCCGGCGCGCTGGCGCCGAAGCTGGACATGCCGACGAACTGTCCGGTCTCGCCCAGCAGCCGGTCCCAGCTCTGCCGGATGCCGGCCTCGACGACGACCCGGGCCGAACCGGGAGCCAGTACCGACGCGCGATAGGCCTCGTCCTGAGCCATGAAACGCTCGGCGCAGGGCATCGAGACAACCGCCGCCGCGATGCCGTCCGCCTTCAGCAGAGCCTGCGCCTCGACCGCCAGCGATACTTCCGAGCCGGTCGCGATCAGTGTGACCGCGCGGGCCGAACCGCCGGCGTCCCGCAGCACATAGCCGCCCCTGGCGGAAAGGTTGTCCGAACCCGCTTCCGTGCGCAGTTGCGGCAATCCCTGCCGGGTCAGCGCGATCACCGACGGGGTGGCCGGCGTTTCCAACGCGGCTTGCCAGCACTCCGCCGTTTCGACCGCGTCGGCGGGCCGGTAGACATTGAGGTTGGGGATCGCCCGCAGCGCGGCGAGATGCTCCACCGGCTGATGGGTCGGTCCGTCCTCGCCGAGGCCGATGGAATCGTGGGTCATCACGAAGATCGAGCGGATCTCCATCAACGCCGCGAGCCGGATCGAGGGCCGGCAATAATCGGTGAAGACCAGGAAGGTCGCGCCATAGGGGATGACGCCGCCATGCAGGGCCATGCCGTTCATCGCCGCGGCCATCGCGTGCTCGCGCACGCCGTAATGCAGGTAGGTGCCGCCGGGATTGCCCCGGTCCAGCACCGCATGCGCCTTGGTCTTGGTGTTGTTCGAGCCGGTAAGGTCCGCCGAGCCGCCCAGCAGTTCCGGCAGCACCGGCGTGATCGCCTCCAGCGCCATCTGCGAGGCGACACGGGTCGCCACCTTCGGCGGCTCGGCGATCAGCGCGGCCTTGTGGGCGCGAACCGCATCGGCGAGGGCAGGGGGAAGCACGCCGTCCATCGCGGCCTTAAAGGCACCGCGCGTCGCCGCGTCCGACTTCGCCAGCCGGCCGCCCCAGCTGTTATGCGCGTCCGCTCCCCTGGCGCCGATCGCCCGCCAGGCCGACAGCACGTCATTCGGAATCACGAAGGGTTCGTGCGGCCAGTTCAGCGCCTTGCGGGTCAGCGCGATCTCGTCATCGCCGAGTGGCGCCCCGTGCGAGCCGGCGGTGCCGCCCTTGTTCGGCGCGCCGTAACCGATGGTGGTCTTGGCGGCGATCAGCGAGGGCTTATCGAACGCCTTGGCCTTGGTGATCGCGGCGGCGATGGCGTCGGGGTCGTGCCCGTCGATCGCCTGGGTGTGCCAGCCCAGGGCCTTGAAACGGGCGACCTGATCGTCCGAGACCGTGAGGCTGGTCGGCCCGTCGATGGAGATGCCGTTGTCGTCGAAAATCACGATCAGCTTGCCGAGGCCGAGATGGCCGGCAAGGGAGGCGGCTTCGTGGCTGATGCCCTCCATCAGACAGCCGTCGCCGGCTATACAATAAGTGTGGTGATCGACCAGCCCGGCTCCGAACCGCGCCGCCAGATGCCGTTCCGCGAGCGCCATGCCGACCGCGTTGGCGAGGCCCTGGCCGAGCGGGCCGGTGGTCGTCTCGATGCCGCCGGCGACGCCGTATTCCGGATGCCCGGCGGTCTTCGCTCCGAGCTGGCGGAAGTTGCGCAGCTCGTCGATCGTCATCTCCTCGTATCCGGTCAGATGGAGGAGCGCGTAGAGCAGCATCGAGCCGTGCCCGGCGGACAGCACGAAGCGGTCCCGGTCGGCCCAGTCCGGCGCCGCCGGGTCGAATTTCAGAAACTTCGAGAACAGGACCGTCGCGACATCGGCCATGCCCATGGGCATGCCCGGATGGCCGGAATTCGCCTGCTGCACCGCGTCCATCGACAGAACCCGGATCGCGTTGGCGAGCGTGGCGTGATCGACGGAGCCCGAGGCGCCGCTGCCGGAAGAAGAGGAGGGTGAGTTCATGTGCTGTTCCGCCGTTATGTCCCGGGCGTCCGCTTGAGGGTCGACGGACTTGAACGCGTATCCACTCTGAGGCGCCGAAGCGATGCGCCGGCGCGCGTGAAAATGCCCCGCCGGACTTATTCGCGTCAACCGTCGAATCGATGCCGCGCCGGCTGTGCGAACAGGTTTCGGCGGCAAGCCCGGCCGCCGCGCTGAAAGTCGATCGGGTGACGGCGCGCCCGCCCGTTTTGATCGGGTTCGCGCGGTCGTTTCGAATCCCGGAGCAATCCCTTAAAGCTAAAGGATTCATTCCGGTCGATCCGTCTTTTCGGAGCGACCCCGCCATTCGCCGCGTGGCGGCGCGGCGGCGGTTTAGCCGTTCGGCATCCCGAACCTGATGGTTGTGCCGTGCGGATGTTTCGCGGGCCCGTATGCCGGCGCCGAGCCGCCCCGGAATGCGGATCGGCGGCGTCGTGCCGCTGAATCCGGGCCGAATCGAGCCGTCACGCCGAACCAAGCCCCGTGGGTGGTTTGCGCGTTGCCGGGCCGGGTGCTTGATTGACGGGGCGCATGCCGCGTCGGTATGCTTCGCGACCGTTCAACCGATCCGCGATCACGGATCGCCGGGGCAGCGCGGAATGAGTGATATGGAACAAGCCGTGGAACGACTTGACCGGGCCTTGGACCGCCTGGAGGCGTCGCTGACGGCCGCCTTGGCGCGGGGCAGCAGTTCGGAAGCGCTGGCGTCGGAACTGGCGTCGGCCAAGCGCCACTACGCGGCGCTCGCGAAAACCACCGACGAGGTCGGCGCGAAACTCGACAAGGCGATCGGCCGCCTGAAGTTCGTGCTGGAATCCTGAGGCATGGCGCAGGTCGAAATCACCATCAACGGTCAGCCCTACCGGGTCGCCTGCGAGGACGGTCAGGAAAAGCGCCTGGGCGAGCTTGCGCGCATGGTCGACGCCCATATCGGTGATCTCGTCGAACAGATCGGTCAGGTCGGACAGACCCGGCTCCTGGTCATGGCCTCGCTTCTGGTCGCCGACGAATTGATGGAACTCCGCGAGGCCGCCAGCGATGTGCCGGCTGACGGCGACGACGAGGACCAGGGACTGGCGGCCGCGGCGATGAATCGCGTGTCCAGCCGCCTGGAGGCCATTGCGGACCGCCTGGATCAGGCCTAAGTTCCCGGTGGACGGTTGCTGCGTGGTTCGACAGGTCGATTTATCTCTGGGGCTATAAACCATCCTTTGGGAGCTGCCTCTGTCGGAACCGAGGTTTCGGTATGCGGCGCCCACCTGCAATAGCAGGCCGCAGAGGATATCCAGTACCACCGGCCAAGGTGGCTTCCGTCCTTCCTTTCCTGTTCCGCCGGCACGCCGGAGTTACGCCATCCCATGACATCGCCGAAACCCGAAGCCGCCGGTATCGTGGCGGAAAAAGCGGCTTTGCGCGCCACGGCGGGTGAGCGCCGCGATGTGCTGAGCGCGTCGGCGCCGCGCGCGGGTCATGACCTTGCCGATCGGTTTTTCGAGGTCTGGGCGCCGCCGGCCGGAACCGTGGTGTCGGCATTCTGGCCGATCCGCAGCGAGCTGGACCTGAGGCCCCTGATGACCCGGCTGTGCGAGCGGGGATGCGGGATCGCCCTGCCCGTGGTGACCGCCCGCCGCACGGCTCTGACATTCCGGCAATGGACGCCGTCGACCCGGCTTGTCGAGGCGCGGTTCGGCGTATCGGTTCCGCCCGAGGACGCGCCGGTCCTGGAGCCGGACTGGCTGCTGGTTCCGCTGCTTGCCTTCGATGCGTCGGGCTATCGCCTGGGGTATGGCGGCGGGTTTTACGACATCACGCTCGCCGGGCTGCGGGCGCGCAAGTCGGTATTCGCGATCGGCACGGCTTTCGACGGTCAGGAAGTCGCCCGGGTGCCGCGGTCCTCGGATGATGCCCGCCTGGATGCCATACTGACCGAGAAACGTGTCCTGATCATGGAGCCTTGAGACAATGCGCGTGCTTTTTCTGGGCGATATCGTGGGACGCAGCGGCCGGGCGGCGGTGTTGGAGCATCTGCCGGAATTGAAACGGCGGCTGGAGCCCGATTTCGTGGTGATCAACGGCGAGAACGCCGCCGGCGGCTTCGGGATCACCGAGAAGATCTGCAACGAACTCTTCGACGCCGGCACCGATGTGATCACCACCGGCAATCATGTCTGGGACCAGCGCGAGATCATCGAGTGCATCGATCGGGAACCGCGGCTGATCCGGCCGATCAATTATCCCGGCGGCACGCCCGGGCGGGGCTCGGGGCTGTTCGAAACCGCGGACGGCCGGCTGGTGCTGGTCGTCAACGTGATGCTGAGGCTGTTCATGGATCCGCTGGACGACCCCTTCGCGGCGGTCGAACAGGTTCTCGAGGACTCGCCCTTGGGCGCGGCGGCGGATTTTATCCTCATCGATGTGCACGGCGAGGCGACCAGCGAGAAGATGGCTTTCGGGCATTGCTTCGATGGCCGGGTATCGGCGGTGATCGGAACCCATACCCATGTTCCCACCGCCGATGCGATGGTCCTGGCCACGGGCACGGCCTATCAGACCGACGCCGGCATGTGCGGCGACTATGACTCGGTCATCGGGATGCAGAAGGACGCGCCGATTCAGCGTTTCGTCAGCAAGATGCCCGGCGCGCGCCTCGAAGCCGCCGAGGGTGAGGGGACCGTTTGCGGAGCCCTGGTGGTCAGCGACGACCGGACCGGTCTTGCCCTCAGCATCGAGCCGGTTCGGGTCGGCGGCGTCCTGTCCGAGACCTGGCCCAAGGCCTGATTCAAGGCCCTAAACGGACTATCCCCGCAGGCCGCTGATTTCCTCGAGGCCGTTCACGATTTTGGTGCCGATCGCGCCGGTCTCGCCGGTCTCGCCCTTCAGCTTGTTGGCGAGCACGCCCCTCAGGGCGTCGACATGGGCCCGGATCACGTCGATATCGTTCCGCGCCCGCGAGCCCGGGGCGGCGCTTTCAAGATAGTGGTTCATCGACGCGGCGATGCGCGCGACCAGGGGATAGCCGAAATTCGCCCCTTCGCCGCGCAGATCATGCATGATCGAGAATATCCTCTTTTCATGATCGGCCTGTTCGGCGCCCCCGGTGATCGCATCGACCGCGGTCTGCAATTCGGCGATCTGCGGCTTCGTGGTCTCGGACAGATCGACGGTGTCGATGACCTTTTGCGCGGCCTCCTCGGCCTTGGCGAGAAGATCGTCTTCTATTTTCACGGTCCCGCCGACCAGGTCCTTCAGCTTATTCGGCGGGCTGATCGTCTCGAAAGGCTGTTTGGCCATCACATAACCTCGGAGAACTCAAAACGGTTGGCATGCCTTGCTATCAGGCGGCGCTGGCATCCTGCCCGGCGGCGCGCCGGTCCGGCCCTTGGAATGGCTCCACCTTTCTGCGGCGGTCGGGACCGAAATAGGTTTTGGTGCGCACGAACTGACGGGGATTTTCGATCACCGAAACCAGCCGCCGGTACAGTGCCTTGGCGGAGATCGGCTTGGCCATGAATTCATTGATCCCGGCGTCGCGCGCCTCGGTGATGCGCGCCTTTTCCGTATGCCCGGTAACCATGATGATGGGCAGGAAATTGTCCGGGCTGTCGGGCGATGTGCGGACCCACTTCACCAGGGCCAGCCCGTCGTCTGGTTCCATGATCCAGTCGGTGATTACCAGATCGATGCTGAAGTCGCGGATCTTGGAGATCCCGTGTTTTCCGTCCCGGCCGTCGTAGATATTGACGATTCCGAAAGCCTGGAGAATCGCGCGGATGAGCTCCCGCATGTTCTGATTGTCGTCGACGATCAACACCGAAAGTCGCTGTAACTGCGCTTCTTGCATTCGGCTTTGCCCCTGCGATCAGTAGTATCCTCTCCCCGGGCGTTTGAAGCCGCTGGGACGGCTGGTCACCGCCGCTCTCTCGCCCTTGCTTGAGATAGACCCTATCAGAAACAGTCCACAATAGAAAATCCCCAGAAATGATGATTGCTCACCGGTTGATTTTCTCGGATGAGCTTGCCCAACTTCGTCATATTGCCGCCTAAATTGCCGGCTAACTTTTCATCCGTCGAAGATGCGGTGAGTTACCACATCTGGTATAGAGGTGGCGCGGCATTACAAGTTCCGCCACTCAATCTACGCCGGAATGGAAGCATGGCAGGTCATTCACAGTTCAAGAACATCATGCACCGCAAGGGTGCGCAGGATAAAAAGCGCGCGAAGGTCTTCACCCGTCTGATCCGGGAATTGACCGTCGCGGCGAAAATCGGCGCGGATCCGGATGCCAATCCGAGGCTCCGTTCCGCGATGGCGGCGGCACGCGCGGCGAACATGCCGAAGGACAACATCGAGCGGGTGTTGAAGAAGGCCGCCGGAGGAGACGACGACACCATCTATGACGAGATCCGCTACGAGGGCTACGGGCCGGGCGGGGTGGCGCTCATCGTCGACACGCTGACGGACAACCGCAACCGCACCGCCTCCGAGGTCCGCTCGGCGTTTTCCAAATACGGCGGGAACCTGGGTGAGACCAACAGCGTCAGTTTCATGTTCGACCGTGTCGGGCAGCTGATTTATCCGGCCGATGTGGCCTCCGGGGACGACGTCTTCGAGGCGGCTCTCGAAGCCGGGGCGGACAATGTCGAATCCACCGAGGAGTCGCACGAGATCACCTGCCAGCCGGAGGATTTCAACACGGTCCGGGAAGCTCTGGAGGAGCGTCTGGGAGAACCGGAAAACGCCGGGCTCGCCTGGAAGCCGCAAAGCACCATCGCCCTGAATGAGGATCAGGCGAGCAGCATGCTGAAACTGCTCGACGTGCTCGACGAATGTGACGATGTGCAAACCGTCTCGGCGAATTTCGATATCGCCGACGACATCCTTGCCCGACTGACGGCTTAGCGGGGACCGCAATGGCAGGAACAGCCGTAATGCGTTTCCTCGGTCTGGACCCCGGTCTCAGGCGAACCGGCTGGGGCGTCGTCGACAGCGCGGGCAGCCGGCTCGTTCACGTCGCCAACGGCGTGATCGGATCGGATGGCGAAAAGTCCATCGCCGAACGCCTGGTCGAACTGCATTCGGGAGTCCTCGAGATCATTGACCGGTATCGCCCGGACGCCGCGGCGGTGGAAGAGACCTTCGTGAACAAGAACCCGGAATCCACCCTGAAGCTGGGGCTGGCCCGGGGGGCGATCCTGCTGGCTCCAGCCCTGCAAAATCTTCCGGTTTCCGAATATGCCCCGAACCGGGTGAAGAAATCGGTGGTCGGGGCCGGGCATGCCGACAAGGAACAGGTACAGCTTATGGTCTCCAAGCTTCTGCCGGGCGTCGAGTTCGCGAATGCCGATGCCGCCGATGCGCTGGCGGTAGCGATCTGCCATGCGCATTTCGCCCAGACCCACCGTTCCATGGGCGTGACGCCGCCGCCGAAGAGCCGCCGCGCGGCCGCGGGCGGCGGAATGCAGAGGGCGATTGCCGCCGCGCTTGCCCGGGAGGCGGGTCGATGATTGCCAAGCTGAAGGGAATTCTCGACAGCTACCGCGAGGACGGCGCGGTGATCGATGTCGGCGGGGTTGGCTATCTGATTTTCGCCTCGTCGCGCACGCTCGGGCAATTGGGCGATCCGGGTACCGCCGTGTCGGTTCATGTGGAAACCCATGTCCGCGAGGATCACATCCATCTTTACGGGTTTTCGAGCGAGGCCGAGCGGCGCTGTTTCCAATTGCTCCAGACCGTCCAGGGCGTCGGCGCGAAAGCGGCGTTGGCGATCCTTTCGGCGCTGTCGCCGGACGGGGTCATGCAGGCGGTGGCGGCCCAGGACAAGACGATGCTGACCCGCGCCGACGGCGTCGGCCCCAAGCTGGCGACGCGGATCGTGAACGAGCTGAAGGACAAGGCGGCGGGATTTTCGCTCGGCCGCGCGCTTGCCGGGGCCAAGGGGTCCAAGACCGCGGCCCCCGCCACCGGTGACGCCGGGCCGGTGGAGGACGCCGTCTCCGCCCTGGTCAATCTCGGCTATGGCCGCTCGGACGCTTACGGCGCGGTGGTCGCGGCGAGCCGGTCGCTCGGCGAGGGCGCGGCGCTTGACCGGCTGATCTCGACCAGCCTGCGGGAGTTGGCGTCTTGAGCCTTGGAGGAGACAGGGATCCGTCGGCCGAGCGGCTGATCGACGGTGAACAGGCGCCAAGCGACCGCCAGGACAACACCCTGCGGCCGATGGTGCTGGAGGAGTTCGTCGGACAGCGCCAGCTGCGCGAGAACCTGAAGGTGTTCATCGATGCCGCTCGGGGCCGGCAGGAGGCGCTGGATCATGTCCTGTTCCACGGCCCGCCCGGCCTCGGCAAGACCACGCTGTCGCAGATCGTGGCGCGCGAACTCGGGGTCGGGTTCCGCATGACCTCCGGGCCGACTATCGCCAAGGCCGGGGATCTTGCCGCCCTGCTCACCAATCTCGAGCCGCGCGACGTGCTGTTCATCGATGAGATCCACCGCCTCAATCCGGCGGTCGAGGAGGTGCTGTACCCGGCGATGGAGGATTTTCAGCTCGATCTGATCATCGGCGAGGGGCCGGCGGCGCGTTCGCTGCGGATCGATCTCGCGCCCTTCACGCTGATCGCCGCGACCACCAGATCCGGTCTGATCACCACGCCGCTCCGGGAGCGCTTCGGCATTCCGCTTCGTCTTCAGTTCTACACCCCCGAGGAATTGCGGCGGATCGTATTGCGGGGCGCGGGGCTGCTCGGGATGACCCTGACCGAGGATGGCGCCGACGAAATCGCCAGGCGGTCGAGGGGCACGCCCCGGGTCGCGGGCCGGCTGCTGCGGCGGGTCCGGGATTTCGCCGGGGTCGCGGGAACCGATAACGTCGACGCGGCGGCGGCCGATGCGGCGCTGAACCGCCTGGACATCGATGCGCGGGGCCTGGACGCCATGGACCGCCGATATCTCGCCTGTATCGCCGAGAATTACGGCGGCGGTCCGGTCGGCGCCGAAACGCTTGCCGCCGCGCTCTCGGAGCAGCGCGACGTCATCGAGGAAGTGATCGAACCCTATCTGCTGCAGCAGGGGCTGATCGGCCGGACCCCCCGGGGCCGCGTGCTCTCGGCCGCGGCCTATCGGTATATGGGGTTGCCGGAACCGCAGGGCGCCGGGCAGCTTGATCTGCTCTCCCAGACCGCAATCGAGGAAGGGGTGGCCGATGATGACGGCTGATCTCTCATCGCCCGGCTCGGGGCAATGGACCGGCGGCGTGCACGGCTTTCGCCTCCGGGTCTATTACGAGGATACCGACGCCCTCGGCATCGTCTATCACGCCAACTATCTCAAATTCGCCGAGCGGGCGCGGACCGAGATGCTGCGGCTTTGCGGAACCGGCCAGGACCAGTTGCGGCGCGAGGAGGGGCTCGGTTTCGCGGTCCGCCGCTGCGAGATCGATTTTCGGGCCTCGGCGCGGCTCGACGATCTGCTGGAGGTGAGAACCACCCTGCGCGAGGCGCGGGGCGCCCGCGTCGCCGCGGTGCAAAGCATCCACCGGGTTGGCGCCGGCGGGGTGAACGCGGACTGGCTGGTCAGGCTCGAGCTGATGCTTGCCTGCGTGAAGGACAACGGGCGGCCATCGCGGCTGCCCGAGCATGTTCGCGCCGCATTCGCGGCGATTTTGAATTCCGACTGCTAGGAGGAGACGGGACGTCTCATGGAACAAAACATCGTCGATAGCATACAGCTTGCCGGGTCCGCCAAGACGGATCTCAGTATTGTCGGGCTGTTCCTGTCCGCCGATCCCATCGTCAAGACGGTGATCATCGGCCTGTTGATGGCGTCGGTATGGACCTGGGCGATCATCATCGACAAGTTCCTGCGGCTGCGCCGGCTGCGCAGCCGGGCGCGACATTTCGAGGACAGTTTCTGGTCGGGCGGATCGCTGGAGGATCTCTACGACCGGGTCGGCGCCGCTCCGGCGGATCCGATGTCGGCGATCTTCTCGGCGGCCATGCGGGAATGGCGCCGTTCCACCGCCAAGGGCCTGGTCTCCAAGGGCGAGGAGGTGCGGGCCAGCCTCAGGGTCCGGGTCGAGCAGATCATGTCGCTGACCGTCGGCCGCGAAATGGAGGCCTTGGAAAGGAACATGTCCTTCCTGGCTTCGGTCGGTTCCACCGCGCCCTTCGTCGGTCTGTTCGGAACGGTCTGGGGCATCATGGATGCCTTCCAGTCGATCGCCGCCACCAAGACCACGGCGCTGTCGGTCGTGGCGCCCGGTATCGCGGAAGCGCTGTTCGCGACCGCGCTGGGTCTGATCGCCGCGATCCCGGCCGTCGTCGCCTATAATAAGATAAGTCACGACCTCGATCGCTTCGCCCACCGCCTGGAGGGATTTTCCGGCGAATTCCTCTCCATTCTGTCGCGTCAGTTGGACGAGGGAGCCTGAGCCATGGCCGCGCAACCGATGCGGGCGGGCCGGACCGGCGGCCGCCGGCGTTATCGTCCGGTCAGCGACATCAACGTCACGCCCTTCGTCGACGTGATGCTGGTGCTGCTGGTGGTTTTCATGGTCACCGCGCCGCTGCTGGTGCTCGGCGTGCCGGTTCAGCTTCCCAAGGTCGGCAAGGAGTTCATCATCGCCGACCAGGATCAGCCGCTGAATGTCGAGATCGATCAGAACAAGCGCCTGTACCTGAACAAGACCGAGATCACGCTGGCCACGCTGAAAGCCAAGCTCCAGGGCGTCCGCTCCGCCAATCCGGAGATCAAGGTTCATCTGCGGGCCGACGCGCGGCTGAACTACGGTACCGTCGCGGTGGTGGCCGGGGAGATCCGGGACGCCGGCATCCAGGTCATCGCGTTGCGAACGGATCTTGCCTCCAAGCGCCGGGAGATCGAGGCGTTTCCCGAAGCCGTCGGGGCGCCCGCCGCACCGGCCGCCGGCGCGAAACCTAGGGGCGGATGACCGATCATGCGTCTCGGCGCCTCGATGTCGGTCGGGTTGCACGCGGTGGTGATCGCCATCGCGTGGTTCGGGCTGCCGCATCTGCGCTCGGACCCGCCCGAACTCGACGACATCGTGTTCGTCAAGCTCGCCGAATTGGGCGAGGTGACCAATGTTCCGCCGGAAACCCAGAAGCCGGTGCGCGAGGAGCCCAAGATCGAACCCAAGCCGGAACCGAAACCGGAACCGCCGAAAGCCGAACCGCCGCCACCTCCACCGCCGCCGCCCCCGCCACCGCCGGTCGCGAAACCGGTGCCCCCGCCCGAGCCGAAGCCCGAGCCGAAGCCCGAGCCGAAACCGGTCGCCGACGCGCCGCCGGAAAAGCCCGCGCCGAAACCGGAGCCCAAACCGAAGCCCGAGCCGCAACCCGTTGCCGAGGCGCCGAAGCCCGTGCCGCGGCCCAAACCGCGTCCGGTCGAGCCCGAGCCGCCGAAACCGTTGCCCAAGCAGCCGGAAAAGCCGAAGGAACCGCCGGTCGAGCGCAAGTTCTCCAGCCTTTTGAAGAACTTGAAGCAGGAGCCTCCGAAGACGACCGCGCCGGCGGAACCGAAGAAAAGCCTGGTTGAACGGGCCCGCGAGGCGGCGCGCAGTCAAAGCACCCGGGATTTCGATCCCAATGCCGCGGTCACGATCAGCGAAATCCAGGCGGTTCGCCAGCAACTGGCGGGATGCTGGAACGTCGCCGCCGGCGCGCGGCGCGCGGACGCCCTGTCGGTGGAGATCGAGATGGTCATGAACCCGGATGCCACGGTGCGTCAGGCAAGGGTGGTCGACGCGGCGCGGATGAATACCGATCCCTATTACCGGGCGGCGGCGGAAAGCGCGCTGCGGGCTCTGTTCCACCCGGATTGCGTACCCTTGAAATTGCCGCGGGAGAAGTTCGAGGTATGGAAGAACTTCACCTTCAACTTCGACCCCAGCAGAATGTTGCAGTGATGCCAGGAGCGAACCGAATGACCTGCCATGTCCGACCCAAAAGCCGGCTATCGGCCCTGATCCTCGGGTGTATGCTGATTCTCACCGGTCTTCTCGCGGTCCGGCCCGCGGCGGCCGAATTGCGGATCGATATCACCCAGGGCCGCGCGGATCCGATGCCGATCGCGATCGCGAATTTCGCGGCCACGGACATCTCCTCGACGAAAATCGGCCGCGATCTGGCCGAGGTGATCTCGGCAAATCTGCAGCGGTCCGGCCTGTTCGCGCCGATCGATCAGGCGGCGTTCATTCAGGCGCCGGGATCCGTCGGCGTGCTGCCCAAGTTCGCCGACTGGCGGGTGCTGAACGCCCAGGCGCTGGTTCAAGGGGCGGTCACGGTGCTGGGCGACGGACGGCTCAAGGTCGAGTTCAGGCTCTGGGACGTCTTTGCCGAACAGCAGATGATCGGCAGCGCCTATTTCACGGTGCCGGCGAACTGGCGCCGGGTGGCGCATATCATTTCCGACGTGATCTACAAGCGGGTGACCGGCGAAGACGGTTACTTCGATACTCGGCTGGTCTATATCTCCGAAAGCGGCCCGCCCGACCGCCGCGTGAAACGCCTGGCGATCATGGATCAGGACGGCGCCAACCACCGCTTCCTGACCGACGGCAACGATCTCGTGCTGACGCCGCGTTTCTCTCCGACAACCCAGGAAATCACCTATCTCGCCTATTACAACAACAAGCCCCGGGTCTACATCTTCAACATCGACACCGGCCAGCAAGAGGTTCTGGGCGACTTCCCGGGAATGACCTTCGCGCCCAGGTTTTCGCCTGATGGAGCGAAGGTGATCATGAGCCTCGCGAGAAGCGGCGTCACCGACATCTACACCATGGATCTCGCGACCCGCCGGGTGACCCGGCTCACCAACAGCCCGTCGATCGATACCTCGCCGACCTATGCTCCCGATGGCCGGCAGGTCGTCTTCAACTCCGACCGCGGCGGATCGCAACAGATCTACGTGATGGATGCGGACGGCGGAAACGTGAAGCGGATCAGCTTCGGCAAGGGACGCTACGCGACACCGGTCTGGTCACCTCGCGGTGATTTGATCGCCTTCACCAAGATCAACGGCGGTCGCTTCTATATCGGGGTGATGAAGCCCGACGGGTCCGGAGAAAGACTTCTGACCGAGGGATATCTCGTCGAGGCTCCGACATGGGCGCCGAACGGGCGGGTTCTGATCTATTTCAAACAAACCCCGAGCGATCAGCGCGGGCGCGGTGGAAGCGTAAAACTCTATTCCATCGACCTGACCGGCTACAATGAGCGCGAGATCGTAACGCCCTTGGACGCGTCTGACCCCGCCTGGTCGCCTCTGATTCCCTGATTAATGCCGGATTTTCACTAATCCGCTAGGATTAATCTGTACATTTCGGTGTCTTATCGACCCGTTGTCTGTTAAAAGACACGCCACCGCGGGCATCTTCGCTCCATGGGGGGCCGCGCGCCGTGGCAAAGTATCAAACGCCATCCGGAGGGGTGTTTAAATGCGTTTCAAGACAGTAAGTGTGATTGCCGCCGTCATGTTCCTGGCGGCTTGCGCCCAGGATGCCAAGGACGGCGGTGACAATGCCGGCAGCGGTAAGGTTCAGCCGGTCAATCAACCCCAAACGGCGTCGGCGCCGTCGGCTTCCGTCGCCGCGCGTCCCGCACCGGGCTCCAAGGAAGAATTCGTCGCCGAGGTTGGCGACCGGGTGTTCTTCGGCTTCGACAAGTCGGATCTCTCCTCGGACGCGCAGGCGACCCTGGACCGGCAAGCGGCCTGGCTGAAGAAGTATCCGAGCGCACGGGTGACCATCGAAGGTCATTGCGACGAGCGTGGAACCCGGGAATACAACCTTGCGCTGGGTGAGCGCCGGTCGGCGGCGGTGCGCGACTATCTGGTCGCTCGCGGTATCGATGGAAGCCGCGTCGAAACCATAAGCTACGGCAAGGAACGGCCGGTGGCCTTTGGGAATGACGAGACCGCTTGGTCGCAGAACCGGCGTGGCGTGACCGCCATTAACTAGACCAACGTTTTCGGACCAGTTCTGGTTCCGGGGCGCCGGTTCGGCCCGTGAGGCTGAACCGGCGTCTTATTTTTGTCATAAGTACGCCGCAGGATATTCGCCGTTGCGGTAGGCGGTGCGTTCATCTCGATTGACGGGAGAGTGGTGATGTTCGTCGGGTTTCGGGTGGCCACCTTGGCCAGGGGTTTGATCATCGCCGGATTGACGGTGATCCAGCCGCTCGCCGGCGGTTCCGCCCTGGCGCAATCGAACAATGATCTGGTCAATCGGATCATGCGGCTTGAGTCCGAGATCAGCGATCTGCAGCGGCATCTGTTCGCCGAAAGCGGCAAGCCGGCGCCGGTCCGGTCCTCGACGAGCGTTCAGCAGACCACCATTTCGTCCGGCGATGCGGCTTCCGCGGCGTCTACCGGTTCGGCGGCGCGGGCGGAAATCAGGCTTCAGCAACTCGAGGCGCAGATGCGCAACCTCACCGGCAAGGTCGAGGAACTCGATTTCAAGATCTCGCAGACTGTCGAGCGCGTCGATACGCTGGTTTCTAGTCTGGAGCGCCGTGCCGCGACGGGCGATGCCAAGACCGCGTCCAAGGCGGATTCGTCCGGACCAGGCGCAACCGGTTCAGCCGCACCGGTCGCCGGCAATGCGGCGGCGTCCCAGGAACCGAAGACGGGTGTCTTGGGATATCTGAAGGAAAAGGACCTCCAGGCCATCGAATCGCAAAGGCGGGAGGAGCAGGACAGTGCCGCCCCCGCGAGCCAGCAGGCCTCCGCCCCCGCCGTCGCGGCCGAGGCGTCCGGTCCGGTGCTGGCGGACGGCGACGCGGCGGCGCGTTACAAGCAGGCCTTCTCCTTTCTCATGCGGCACGACTATGACACCGCCGAAAAGGCGTTCCGCGAGTTCGTGACCGGCAATGCAAGCGACCCGCTGGCCGGCAACGCCATGTATTGGCTCGGCGAGACCTATTACGTCCGGAAGAAATTCGCCGAGGCCGCGGTTACCTTCGCCGAAGGCTACGAGAAATATCCGGGCAGTCCGAAGACGGCGGACAATCTGCTGAAACTGGGATTTTCCCTGGCACGCCTGAAGCGGGTCGAGGACGCCTGTGTCGCCTTCGCGCAGCTCTCGGACGAGTTTCCCAACGCCTCGACGACGATCAAGCGCCGGGCCCTGACCGAAGCTAAGAGGATCGGCTGCAAGGGGTAGACGGTGCCGCGGGACGTAGCCGATACCCCCCTCGGCGGGGAGCCTCTCGGGAACCGGGATTTCGCCGGCCTGATGACGGCCTGTCCGGGTATCGGGGGCGAGCGCCGGATCGCGGTCGGCGTCTCCGGCGGCGCCGACAGCATGGCGCTGGCCTTGCTGGCTGCTCCCTGGGCGCGGGCGCGGGGAATCGCGCTAACCGCGCTTACGGTCGATCACGGCCTGCGTGAAGCGTCGGCACAGGAGGCCTCGCGCGTTGCGTCCTGGCTTGCCGCCCGGGGGATCGCGCATCACACGCTCCGGATCATCATGCCGCGCCCGGCGTCGGGCATTCAGCGCGCCGCGCGGCAATGGCGCCTCGCGGCATTCGACGGCTGGTGCCGAGACAACGGGGCGGGGGCCGTGCTGCTTGCCCATACGCTCGAGGACCAGGCCGAAACCCTATGGCTCAGGCTTGCCGCCGATAGCGGGCCGGACGGCATGGCGGCGATGCGCGCGGAAACCCGGGTGGCCGGACTTCGGGTGGCGCGCCCGCTGCTGACGGTCGCGAAATCCCGGCTCATCGCGACCCTGCGGTCGGTTGACCAGCCATGGATCGAGGATCCGAGCAACCGGGACCGGCAATTTTCCCGGGTGGAATGGCGTCAGCGGGCGGCCCGCCTGGAGCAGCTCGGATTGGGGGCCGGCGAGGCGCTGCGCATCACCGGCGCGATGGCCGGCGCGCGAGAGGCGATGGATCGCCAATGCGCCGCCTTCATGGCGCTTCATGGTGCGGTGTCCCCGCTTGGGACGGCCAGCTTCGACGGGCGGCGGTTCGCGGCCCAGCCCGATCTGTTCGCGCGGCTGCTGCTTTCGCGGCTGCTCGGCGCGGTCGGCGGCGGAGACTTGCCGCCCCGGCGGGCGCGGGTTGGCCGGCTGGCGGAACGCCTGAAGGCCGGCGGGGAGCCGTTCACCGCGACTTTGGGCGGGTGCATCGTCACGCGCCGCCGTGACGGCGTGGTCTGGATCTGCCGGGAGCCGGCGCTGTGCGCCGCCGCATTGCCGCCACGGGCGGGCCGGGTCCGACGCTGGGACAACCGGTTTGAGGTCCAAGGGCCGGGCGCCGGCGCGGCCCGGGTCGGTCCGCTGGGCGAGGAGGGATGGCGATGGCTGAAGCACAACGACGGGCCGGCCCTGGTTCGAACGGGCCTTGACGGGCTGCCGCACGCGGCCCGATTGTCGATTCCGGCGATACATGAACTTGACGGAAGCGTTTCCGTCCCCCACTTTGTGGCGGGAGACGGTGTGAAATGCGCGGACCCTGGTCATAATGTCGTTGCGGCGTTCAGCCCCGACGCGGACTGGATCCGAGCGCTGGTCACGCCGGCGAAAGCGGGTTAACGATCTGAAAAGGCCCGCGGGCCTTTCCGATCGGGATGTGGGCAGACTTTCCGGACCGGTACCAAGGATGGTTGTGTGAACAACTTCGGCAAGAATCTGGCGCTTTGGATCATCATCGGCGTATTGCTGGTGGCGCTGTTCAATCTTTTCCAGAACACCTCGACGCGAAGCGGGTATTCCAGCTTGGCGTTCTCCGACTTCCTGGGCGAGGTCGAGCGTGGCCGGGTGAACGAGGTCACCATCCAGGGCAATACCATCCAGGGTCATTTCTCGGACGGCCGGGCCTTCTCCACCTATGCTCCGAACGATCCGGGACTGGTCGACCGGCTGAAATCCGGAGGGGTGCGGATCTCCGCCGCGCCGCCGGAAGAGGGTATGTCGGGCCTGTTCGGTATCCTGATCTCGTGGTTCCCGATGCTGCTGTTCATCGGCGTGTGGATATTCTTCATGCGGCAGATGCAGGGCGGCGGCGGCAAGGCGATGGGCTTCGGCAAGAGCCGGGCGCGGCTGCTGACCGAGAAGGTCGGGCGCGTCACCTTCGACGATGTCGCCGGCATCGACGAGGCGAAGACCGAGCTTGAGGAAATCGTCGAGTTCCTGAAAGACCCGCAGAAGTTCCAGAGGCTCGGCGGCAAGATCCCCAAGGGCTGTCTCCTGGTGGGCCCTCCGGGCACCGGTAAGACCCTGCTCGCCCGGGCGATCGCCGGCGAGGCGAATGTGCCGTTCTTCACCATCTCCGGCTCCGACTTCGTCGAGATGTTCGTCGGCGTCGGCGCGTCGCGGGTCCGCGACATGTTCGAGCAGGGCAAGAAGAACGCGCCGTGCATCATCTTCATCGACGAAATCGACGCCGTCGGCCGCCATCGCGGCGCCGGGCTCGGCGGCGGCAATGACGAGCGCGAGCAGACGCTGAATCAGTTGCTTGTCGAGATGGACGGTTTCGAGGCCAACGAGGGCGTGATCCTGATCGCCGCGACCAACCGTCCGGACGTGCTGGATCCGGCGCTGTTGCGGCCGGGCCGGTTCGACCGCCAGGTGGTGGTGCCGAATCCCGATATTCTCGGGCGCGAGCGCATCCTCAAGGTGCATATGCGCAAGGTCCCGCTCGCCCCGGATGTCGAGCCGCGCACGATCGCGCGGGGCACGCCCGGCTTTTCCGGCGCCGATCTCGCAAATCTCGTGAACGAGGCCGCGTTGCTGGCCGCGCGCAAGGGCAAGCGCGTGGTCGCGATGACCGAGTTCGAGGAAGCCAAGGACAAGGTCATGATGGGGGCGGAGCGCCGCTCCATGGTGATGACCGACGAGGAAAAGAAGCTGACCGCCTATCACGAGGCGGGGCACGCCGTCGTGGCGCTGCACTGCCCGGATTCCGATCCGATCCACAAGGCGACCATCATCCCGCGCGGGCGCGCGCTCGGCATGGTGATGCGTCTGCCGGAAGGCGACCGGATCTCGCTGTCCAGGGCCAAGCTGTTCGCCGATCTTCGGGTTGCCTGCGGCGGGCGGATCGCCGAGGAGATCATCTTCGGCGAGGAGCGGGTCACCACCGGCGCGTCTTCCGACATCAAGATGGTCTCCGACATGTCGCGCCGGATGGTTACCGAATGGGGCATGAGCGACAAGCTCGGATTTCTCGCCTACGGCGCCGATCAGCAGGAAGTGTTCCTCGGTCATTCGGTCACCCAGACCAAGAACGTATCCGATGCGACCGCCAAGACCATCGACGAGGAAACCCGCCGCATCATCGACGACGCCTATACCGATGCTTCACGGATTCTGAAGGAGAATCTGGACGAGTTGGAAGCGCTGGCGAAGGGGCTGCTGGAGTACGAGACCCTGAGCGGCGACGAGATCAAGGCTCTCCTGAAGGGTGAGGCGATCGTGCGCGACGGTGGCGGCGATGAGACCCCGAAACAAGGCAGCGGCCGGCGCACGTCGGTGCCGACCGGCGGCGGCTCCACCGGAAAGCCGTCCGGCGGCATGGAGCCGGATCCGCAACCCGGCGATTGAGCCCGGGAAACGGGTCCGCGCATGCGCCGCATCGAAAACCTGGCCGCGCCCGAGCGCGGCCTTTTCGTGCCCGGCGAAACGGATCTTTATCTGCGCCCCATCGGCCTTGCGCACGAGAGCCCGGGCGGCGCCGGCGCGGATAGCGAGTCGGACAGGATGCTCGGCGGCGGACCGCTGAGGTTCCAGCGCGCCGAGGTGATTCTGCGCTCGGCCAAACGGATCGTCGGATTTTCGGGATCCGTGGACGGGCTGCGGGAATGGGCGTTTGGCGCCGGGTGCCAGGATCTTTTCGATGCCGCCATGTTCAAGCTGACCCGGCGCCAGGGCCAGCTTTCCGCCGGGACCCGCGACGGACCGCTGGTCGTCGGCATCGTCAACGTCACCGATGACAGTTTCTCCGACGGGGCCGACCGCCGCGACACGGCCACCGCGGTCGCGCATGCGCATTCCCTGATCGCGGCGGGCGCCGACATTGTCGATATCGGCGGCGAATCCACCCGCCCCGGCTCCGTCGGCATCAGCCGCGCCGAGGAAATCGACCGGGTGGCCCCGGTGATCGAGAAATGCGTCGGCTTTGGCGTGCCGATCAGCATCGATACCAGCAAGGCGGGGGTCATGGAGGCGGCGCTGGCGGCGGGAGCGTCGATCATCAACGACATCACGGCGCTGACCGGTGATCCGGAAAGCCTGGGCGTGGCCTCGCGCGCCAAGGTGCCGATCATCCTGATGCATATGCGCGGCACGCCCCGCACCATGCAGGAGGAACCGCAATACGACTGCGCGCCGCTCGACGTGTATGACTATCTGGCGAGCCGGATGGCGGCCTGCGAGCGCGTGGGAATTCCCGCCACCAGTCTGGTGGTCGATCCGGGCATCGGGTTCGGCAAGAACGACGGGCACAACACCGCCATCCTGGCGCGGATCGGATTGCTGCACGGCCTCGGCGCGCCGATCATGCTTGGCGCCTCGCGCAAGTCACTAATCGCCAGACTGAGCCGGGACGCGCCGCCGAGCCAGCGTCTCGGCGGTTCGCTGGCGCTGGCGCTGGGCGCGGCCGCCGAGGGCGTTCGCCTGCTGCGGGTGCATGACGTCGCCGAGACCCGGCAGGCGCTGACCCTGCGGCGGGCGATCCTGGACGCGCTTTAGGCCGCTCGGGGCCGACCGTAGCGGGTGCGAGACGGAACCCGTGCGAATCGTGTATACGAAGAGTGACCGTCGCTGCCACGGGTGCATGATGAAAAGACAGTTGTTCGGAACTGACGGCGTGCGCGGCACCGCGAATTCCGGCCCGATGACCGCTGAAACCGTGCTCCGGGTCGCCATGGCCGCCGGACATTATTTCGCGCCGACCTCGGGCACCCATCGGGCGCTGGCGGTGATCGGCAAGGACACCCGGCTGTCGGGCTATATGCTGGAGCCCGCGATGGTTGCGGGTTTCACCTCGATCGGCATGGATGTCGTGCAGGTGGGGCCGATGCCGACACCGGCGGTGGCAATGCTGACCCGGTCGCTGCGGGCCGATCTCGGGGTGATGCTGTCGGCGTCGCACAACCCGTATCAGGACAACGGCATAAAACTGTTCGGTCCCGACGGCTACAAGCTCTCGGACCAGATCGAAATGGAGATTGAGGCCCTGGTTTCGGGCGACAAGCCGGTGACGCTCGCCGCCGCCGACAAGCTTGGCCGGGCCCGTCGGCTCGATGACGCGCGCGGCCGCTATATCGAGACCGCGAAATCGACCTTTCCCAAGGGCATGCGCCTCGAGGGTCTGAAGCTGGTCGTCGATTGCGCCAACGGCGCCGCCTACAACCTCGCGCCGAAGGTCTTCTACGAGCTAGGCGCCGAGGTGATTCCGGTCGGGGTCGATCCCGACGGCTTCAACATCAACCGCGACTGCGGCGCCACCGCGCCCGAAACCATGCGCCAGGCGGTCGTGGTGCACGGCGCCGACATGGGAATCGCCCTCGACGGCGACGCGGACCGGCTGATCCTGGTGGACGAGACCGGAACCGTCGTCGACGGCGACCGGATCATGGGGCTGATCGCCACCTCCTGGCTGGCCGACGGACGGCTGCGCGGCGGCGGCATCGTCAGCACGGTGATGTCCAATCTGGGCCTGGAAAGATATCTGCAGGGGCTCGGCCTCGCGCTGATCCGGACCGCCGTCGGCGACCGCTATGTGGTCGAGCGCATGCGCGAGGACGGCTACAATCTCGGAGGCGAGCAATCCGGCCACATCATCATGAGCGACCACGCGACCACCGGCGACGGCATCATTGCCGCGCTTCAGGTGCTGGCCGTGCTGCTGCGCGAGGGGCGCTCGCTGAGCGAGGTCGCCCGGATTTTCGAACCGTTGCCGCAGCTCCTGCGCAATGTCCGCTTCGCCGGCGCGGCGCCGCTCGAAAAACGGTCGGTCAAGAAGGCGATCCAGGCCGGCGAGACGCGGCTTGCCGCCAACGGCCGCCTGCTGATCCGCAAATCCGGCACTGAACCGCTGATCCGCGTGATGGCGGAAGGCGAGGATGAATCGCTCGTCGCCGAGGTGGTGAACGACATCGCCGGCGAGATCGAGCGGGTGGCGGGCTGACCATGCCGGGGGCCGTGAGCGCGACACCGATGCGCGGCCGGGTGCTGATCTGCGCCGGATCGGATTCCGGCGGCGGGGCGGGCATCCAGGCCGACATCAAGGCGGTGACGGCCCTTGGCGGCTTCGCGTCGACGGCGCTGACCGCCCTGACGGCGCAGAACACGCTGGGCGTGCACGGCATTCACGAGGTGCCGCTGGATTTCGTCGAACAGCAGATCCGCGTGGTTCTCGAGGATATCGGCGCCGATTGCGTGAAAACCGGCATGCTGCATAACGAGGGCGTGATCCGGACCGTCATCCGGGCGCTGGACGCCGCGGCGCCGGGCGTGCCGCTGGTGGTCGATCCGGTGATGGTCGCCAAGGGCGGGCACAAGCTGCTGGATCCACGGGCGCTTGGCGCGCTGCGCGACGAGATGGTGCCGAGGGCGCATTTGCTGACGCCGAATATCCCGGAAGCCGAACTGCTGAGCGATGTCGGGATCAAGGATCTCGATGGGATGCGGCGGGCGGCCGAGCGGTTGCTGGCGCTCGGCTCGAAAGCGGTTCTGCTCAAGGGCGGACATATGGACGGCGATGTCCTGACCGATCTTCTGGTCACCGCCGACGGGGCGGAAAGCTTCAGCGGTCCCCGTCTCGATACGCCGCATACCCACGGGACCGGCTGCACCATGGCTTCGGCGATCGCGGCGGGTATCGCCCAGGGTCTCGCGATGGACCGGGCGGTCCGGCGGGCGCGGGACTATGTCCATGCCGCGATCGTCTCGGCGCCGGGGCTCGGCGGGGGGCACGGACCGCTCAACCACGCGCATACGGTGCGCGTCGACGCATGAACGCGGCCGGGCGCCGGCTTGGCTTTCTCCTGTTCGGATGGGTCCTCGCGTGCTCGGACCCCACCATCGCACGGGCCCAGACCCGGATCGATCTCGAGCTGATCATGGCCGTCGACGTGTCCGGAAGCGTGGATGGCGAGGAATACGCCATGCAGATGGGCGGCATCGCCGGCGCGTTCCGTGATCCCGGCATTCTGCGCGCGATAGAGACCGCCACCCCGCGCGGCATCGCGGCTTCGGTGATCCTCTGGTCGAGCTCGGAATGGCAGACGGTCGCTGTCGATTGGCGGCTGATCAGAAACCGCACCGATGCTTTCGCCTTCGCGGCGGCGGTGGAGCGCGCGCCGCGCGAATCCACCGGCAATACCGCCATCGCCTCGGCGATCGACTTCTCGGTACGGCATTTCGGCGGCAACGGTTTCGAGGGTGCGCGCCGGGTCATCGACATATCGGGCGATGGCATCTCAAACGACGGACCCGATACGGAACCGTCCCGCGACCGGGCGGTGGCATTGGGGATCACAATCAACGGGCTGGTCATCGTCGAGAACAACCTGCCGGCGCGACGGTTCTACCGCGAGAGCGTGATCGGCGGCCCCGGCGCCTTCGCCATGGACGCGCGCGGTTTCGCCGATTTCGCCTGGGTGTTCCGGGATAAGCTGCGGCGGGAGATCAGCGGGCCGGGGATTTCCTGACCGCCGCCGCCGCGGCGGTGCCCGCACCGGTGGTCAAAGTACCGACTGGCGGCGGGTCGCCGGACCGCCGGCCAAGAGTTCGCCCAGAATGCCGAGGCCGCGGCTGACCGCTTCATCGGTGGCCGGACCGCCGATGCAAAGCCGCAGATGGCCCCGTCCCGGACCCCGGCTGACCGAAAAGACATCGCCCGGAGAGACCAGAACGCCGCGTTCCGCCGCCGCGCCGGCCACCTCGCGCGCCTCGCGGCCCTCGGGCAGGCGCAGCCAGGCATGCATTCCGTGGGGATGGGAGGCGAATTCGTAGCCGTCCAGGGCCGTGCGGAGAAGGGACTGGCGCCCCGCCATGATCCGCCGCTTGGCCGCCTCAAGCCGCGCCGCGGTTCCGTCCTCGACCCACCGCGCGAACAATTCGGCCATCACCGGCGCCGGCATCCAGGTGCTGGTGCGGATCACCGCTTCGATCCTTTCGATCATCCGCTCCGGCGCGATCAGGCCGCCGATGCGAAGCCCCGGAATGAGCTGCTTCGAGGCGCTGGACAGGAAGATCACATGGTCCGGCGCGAGCGCTCGGAGGGCCGGCGGCGCCCGATCGTCGAGAAAGCGGTAGATGTCGTCCTCGACGATCAGCAGATCCTGACGCTCGGCGATGCGCGCGATCGCGCGGCGGCGATCCTCGGGGAGCGTCGCGCAGGTCGGGTTGTGAACCGTCGGGACCGCATAATAGGCGCGTGCCCCGTGCTGCCGGGCGGCGGCTTCCAGAGCGTCGGGCTGGACCCCGTGTTCGTCCATCTCGATCGTGGCCAGACGCAGCTTGAGCATGGCCGCGAGCGAGATCATGCCGGGAAAGGTGAAGCGGTCGACGAGCACCACCGCGCCGGGTTCCAGCATCGCCGCGAAGGCCAGCATCATCGCATTCTGCGCGCCCGAGGTGACCACCACCTGGCCGGGGTCGGCGGGCACGCCCTGGTTCCGCAGCCAACGGGCGACGGCGCGGCGATGCCGCTCGAGCCCCACATGCGGCGTGTAGCCGAGCAGCGGCTCGATCCCGTCCATGTCGGTGATGTCCCGCAGACCGGAGCGCAACGCCTCCGCCTCCTCGGGCCCGAGCGGCGGATAGTTCAGGCCGAAATCGATGGTGTCGGTCCCAGGCGCCTCGGCCGGCCGCTTTGCGAAGCCCTTGCCGGGCCGTTCGCGCACGAAGGTACCGCGGCCGATTTCGCCGTCGATCAATCCGCGCGATGTCGCCTCGGCATAGGCGCGGGTCACCGTGCCAACGGTCAGGCCGAGCTGATAGGCAAGCTCGCGGTGCGTCGGCACCCGCGTTCCGGCCACCAGACGCCCGGCCGAAATATCCTCGGCCAACGCCGCCGCAATCGCCAGATAGCGCGGGCCGTGATGCCGGGACAGGTCGGGGAGCCAATTTGTCATGATGACAATGTTTCAATTGTTTCCAGAGGAAAGCTATAATATCGATACAATATCGATGCAATTTCAAAATTGTATCTAATTTAGGCGATGTAGAATCGACACAATGTTCGGATGCGCCGGACCGTGGAGATCAAAACATCAGGAGCACCAGCGCGGTTCGCCGGAACGAAATTGGTGCGGTGTTTCATGCCGCGGCGGTTCCATGCTAATCGACGGTGGCGCCAACAGGGCGAGGTGAGGGAATGTCGGGCTTCAAAATGACCGCTGGCGAGTTGGAAGCCACCGCCGGCATGGTGCATGCGGTGATGCAGCCGACGCCGCAATACAACTGGCCCCTGCTTTCGGCCCGCGCCGGCGCCGAGGTCTGGGTCAAGCACGAGAATCACACTCCCACCGGGGCCTTCAAGGTGCGCGGCGGGGTGATCTATGTGGATGACCTGCTGCGCCGCGAGCCGGACTGTCCGGGGGTGATCGCGGCGACCCGGGGCAATCATGGCCAGAGCGTCGCCTGCGCCGCGACCCGCCGGGGCCTGGCCTCGACGGTGGTGGTGCCGCATGGCAACTCGGTCGAGAAGAACGCGGCGATGCGTTCCCAGGGCGCCGAGATCGTTGTGCACGGCGCCGATTTCCAGGAGGCGCTGGAATATGCCCAGGATCTCGCCGCAGAGCGCCGGCTGCACATGTTTCCAAGCCTGCACGAACACCTGGTGCGCGGCGTCGGCACCTATGCCTGGGAGCTGTTCTCCGCGGTGCCGGACCTCGATACGGTCTATGTGCCGATCGGCATGGGCTCCGGGATCTGCGGCGTCATCGGCGCGCGCGATGCCCTCGGACTGGGCACCAAGGTGGTGGGAGTCGTGGCCGAGAACGCGCCGGCCTACGCGCTGTCCTTCGAGCGGCGCGAGGCGGTCTCGACCAATACCGCGGATACCATGGCCGACGGCGTCGCCTGCCGGGTGCCGGCGCTGGACGCGCTGGAAGTGATCTGGGGCGGGGCCGACCGGGTGGTCAGGGTCTCGGAGGACCAGATCAAGGCGGCGATGCGCCACTATTTCACCGACACCCACAATATTGCCGAGGGTGCCGGCGCCGCGCCGCTTGCCGCGCTGTTGAATGAAAGCGAGGCGATGGCCGGCAGGCGCGTCGGACTGATCCTGAGCGGCGGCAATATCGACCGCGCGGTGTATCAGTCGATCTTGATGGAAGCGGACAGTCAGGAGGGGGCCAAGGCATGACCGAGGAACTTTTTCGCGAGGATTCATATCTGAAAAGCTGCGCGGCGACGGTTGTCGCCGTGACCCCGGACGGCATCATCCTCGACCGCACCGTGTTTTATCCCGTGGGCGGCGGGCAGCCGGGCGATAGCGGCGTCTTGAAACTTTCCGGCGGCGGCGAGATCGCCATCACCGATACCCGCAAGGGCGGAGAGGGGATCGTTCACGTTCCGGCGGACGACGCCGCGATGCCGGCGGTGGGTGATGCGGTGACCGCCGCGATCGACTGGGACCGCCGGTATCTTCACATGCGGGTGCACACGGCGCTCCATGTCCTGTGCGCACATGTTGAGGGCGCGGTGACCGGGGGATCGATCGGCGCCGGCAAGGGCCGCTTGGATTTCGACATTCCGGGAGAGCGCCCGGACAAGGACGAGCTGACCCGCAAGCTGATGGAAGTGGTCGAGGCTGACCATCCGCTGACCATCTCCTGGATTTCCGACGCGGAGCTGGAGAGCAATCCGGATCTGGTGCGCACCATGTCGGTGAAGCCGCCGACCGGCGCCGGCAAGGTGCGGATGATCAGGGTCGGCGATGCCGTCGACTTTCAGCCCTGCGGCGGCACGCACCTGAAATCCACCGGCGAAATCGGCCGGATCGAGGTCGGCAAGATCGAGAACAAGGGCAAGCAGAACCGGCGCATAAACGTCGCCCTGCAATAGCGCGGTCAAGCCGCCATCGGACCGGAGCCGGGGCGGGCGAGAGGTTGGATCATGGATGTCGAATTCGTCACGCTGGATGTCTTCACGACGCGAACCTTCGGCGGCAACCCGTTGGCGGTGATCCCCGACGCGCGCGGACTGACCGCGGAGCAGATGCAGGCGATCACGGCGGAGTTCAACTATTCCGAATCCACCTTCGTGCTGCCGCCGGAAGATCCGGCCAACACCGCCCGGGTGCGGATATTCGACCCGGTTCACGAGATGCCCTTCGCGGGCCACCCGAATGTCGGCACCGCTGTCGCCCTGGCGCGGGCCGGAGAGGTGTTCGGTAAACCGGTCGGCGACAAGGTGCGATTCGAGGAACAGGTCGGTCTGGTGGAGATCGACATCCTGCGGAACGGCGCTCAGGCGAGCGGAGCGCGCTTCACCGCGCCGGGCTCCGCAACCATCGGGCCGATGTCCGAGGAAGAGGCGATCGCCAATGTGGCGGGCCTGGAGACCAGCGAAATCGAGACCGCCCGGCACCTGCCGCAGCTGGTCACGCTGGGCATCGGGTTCGTCTTCGTCGAGCTGACGGATGTGGCGGCGCTCGCCCATTGCTCGCCCCGCCTCGACCTTTTCCGCACACATCTGCCGATCGAGACGACCGACGGGCTGTATGTCTATGTCCGGTCCGCCGAAGCCGGCGGCATCCGGATCCGCTCGCGCATGTTCGCGCCGCTGCATGGTGTCTCGGAGGACCCCGCAACCGGAAGCGCCGCCGCCATGCTCGGCGCGCTGCTGGGCAAGCTCGAACCGGGCGTGGATGATCTCACACTGACCATTGATCAGGGGGTGGAAATGGGCCGGGCGAGCCGGATCGATGTCGGCGTGCGCCGTGCCGCTGCGGGTGTCGAGGCGGTGACGGTGGGGGGCGATGCGGTGCAGGTCATGCGCGGCGTGCTCACCTTGTGACGAGACCGGCCGCGCGGGAAAACCAAATTCGAACTTCACCCGACGTCGCCCATCGGCTATAAGGCTGGTCAGATCAGGATTTACTGTATCCTCACCGTTTTATGGAATTTGCTGATGGGAACCTATCTCGACGATCTTTGGAACGATCTTGAGCAGACTTGGGATCTGGCCATGACGGTCAACGATCTTGCCGAGGAAGAGCGCTCCAACGTCGCCAAGGCATGGGACGGGCATTTCAAATCGTCCGAGCTGGTTGATGTCTCGCGCACGGAGACCGAAAGCCAGGGAGCGGCCTCGCCGACCAAGGTGTACTGCAAGAACATCTATGGGCTGCAGTTCAACGGCGAAACCAAATATTGGATCCCGTTCCGTCACGGGGACATTGATCTGGCCAAGTTCACCGAGGACTGATCGCCCGATTGCGAAGCCCCTGCGCGCTACACAATATTTGGTGGCCTGCGCTTGAATATATGCCATATCGATTGGTGACTCCGGCTGTGCTAAGCTACTGGCGCGGAACTTGCACAGGTCGTGTACAGTGCAATCGGGTGCCGGATATCCTGAATGGCCAACCAAGAACCGGTAACGGTCAATAAGCTTCTCAAGGCTTGCTACACCGCCTTCATCGCGGCGGGCGTGTTCAGCTTTGCCGTGAATCTGCTGATGCTGACCATGCCGATCTTCATGTTCCAGGTCTTCGACCGGGTCCTGGCCAGCCGCAGCATGTCGACCCTGTTTCTGTTGCTCCTGATGGCCGGCCTGGCGCTTGGCGTGCAGGCGGCGCTGGATGCGGTGCGGGCGTTTTCCTTCGTGCGGATCAGCGGCTGGATCGATCGCCGGGTCGGCCCGATGCTGCTCTCTTCGATCATTGTCGACGCGCTGGACCGGGGCAAGCAGCCCAACAGCAACCCTCTGCGGTCGCTTGGAACCCTGCGGATGTTTCTGACCGGGCCGGGCATGCTGACGATGCTCGATGTTCCCTGGGTGCCTATTTTCCTGGTTCTCATCTTCATCGTGAACCCGGCCATGGGATGGGCGGCGGTATGCGGCGCCGTCGTTATGTTCGTTTTGGGTGTGATGAACGACAGGTTGACCCGCTCCGCCCTGAACGAGGCGCAGGAATACTCCTCCAAGGCATTTCAGGCGGCTGAATCCGCGGTTCGCAACGCGGCGGTCGTGGAAAGCATGGGGATGCGCCGGAACATCCTCAATCGCTGGCACAAGGAAAACGAGCAGGTTCTCTCCCTGCAAAGCAAGGCCAGCGATCGCGCAGCGGTCTTTCAGGCGATCTCGAAGTCCGCGCGCATGCTGATCCAGATGGTCATCATGTCGGTGGCGGTGACCCAGATCATCGACCCGAATACCGCGATGACCCCGGGAATGATGATCGCCTGCGTCCTGATCCTGGGGCGAGCCTTGCAGCCGGTCGAGGCGGGGATCAGCCAGGCCCGGCCCTTGATCGAGGCGATCGGCGCCTACCGGATCGTCGAAGAGACCTTGCGGAATGCTCAATCCCGCATCCAGCGCATGGAACTGCCGCCCCCGGAAGGCCATATCGTGGTCGAGAATGTGGGCTTCCAGCCGCCCGGGGTTCCCAAGCCGATCTTGCAGAGGATTGCCTTCGACGTGCATCCCGGTGAAGCGCTCGGCATCATCGGACCTTCCGCGGCCGGCAAGTCGACCCTGGCGCGCCTGCTGGTGGGTGTCGAAAAGCCCACTGTCGGACATGTGCGCATTGACGGCGCCGATGCCTACGACTGGAACGCCGATCAGCTTGGCCGGCATGTCGGCTTCATGCCCCAGGACAGCGAACTGTTCGCCGGCACGGTGGCGGACAATGTGGCGCGTCTGGCGGACGGCGCCGATCCGAACGAGATCATCAAGGCCTCCAAGGCCGCCGGCCTGCACGACATGGTTCTGAGGTTCCCCGAGGGCTATGACACCCAGATCGGCAATGCCGGTGCCATTCTGTCCGGCGGCCAACGCCAGCGGGTGGCCCTTGCGAGGGCGCTTTTCGGCGATCCAAAGATCGTCGTGCTGGACGAACCCAACGCGAGCCTCGATGCCAGCGGCGATGACGCGCTGATGAGCGCGATCGCGGCCCTGAAGGCGGCCGGTACCACGGTTGTCATGGTCACGCACCGCCCGCAGAGTCTCATCCACATGGATAAGGTGCTGATTCTGCAGAACGGCATGATTCAGAAATACGGTCCGCGTGACGAGATTCTCGGCTTCCTGAACGGCGGGACGCCGCCTGCCCCGGAGCAGCGCCTGAGCGGGCCCGCGCCGGCGCTGCCGGCGCCTCAGGCCGTATCGCCCTCCGAAAGCGCGTCGCAAGGCGCGGAACGGCCCGGCCCGCAAGGCAAGCCGATGACCCCCGATATGTTTGCGGGGCCGCGCCCGCCCGCGCCGCAAGCACGGCCCGACGCCCTAAGGCCTGAAGCGGCCGCCGGTCCGGAAGCCGCCAGCCAGGCCGGAGCCGCGCCGCCGCGAGAGGAAACGGACGCTGTCCGTCCGCCGGCAAACCAGGACAAGCCCGAACCCGCGCCGCGGCCCGCTCCGCCGTCGCGACGTCCCCGTACCCGTGTCCTGCAGCCGCCCAAGATCGAGAAGGATGAAGCCAAGGCGCTCAGCGTTCAAAGCGTCCAGGCGATTTCCGCCTTTCCGCGGCAGAAGTGAGAGTATGGTGGCGGTCTCTTCAATCGGTTGCGGACCGGATAAGGCGGCGGGGCGATGAGCGACGCCAAGCAACTTGTCCCGATCGACGATCTCCTGGCACTTGACGACACGGCCAATCCCAGGCGGTGGCGCGGCGTCATCGTCGTCGGCTTTGTCATCATTCTGATTTTCTTCGGAATGTTCGGAGTCTGGGCGGCGTTCGCCCAGTTGGGCAGCGGCGCGATCGCGACCGGTCAGCTACAGGTCGACAGCAACCAGAAGACCGTTCAGCATCTTGAAGGCGGGATTATCCGGCGCATTCATGTCCGGAACGGCGATGTCGTTCCCGCCGGCAAGGTCCTGGTGGAGCTTGATGAGACGCGGGTGCGGGTGGAATTCGATCTGTTGGAACAGCAGTATCTCGCCAGCCTCGGAACCAACGCCCGCTTGCTGGCGGAGCGGGATCAAAAAGCGTCGGTCGAGTTTCCGGGCAGTCTGACGGCCCGCAAATCGGAACCATATGTCCAGGAAATCATTGCGGGACAGCAGCGGCTGTTCGCCAACCGGACCAAGGCGTTGCGCAGTCAAATCAGTCTGCTTGACCGCAGGATCGGTCAGACCCGCGAGGAAATCTCGGCGCTTGCGGCGCAACAGCGCGCGGATCAGCGCCAGCTTGAGCTGATCGACGAGGAAATCCGGGACTTGCGCAAACTTTTCGAGGCCGGCCTCGCCCGTAAGACCCAGCTGCTCGCCCTGGAGCGGTTGGAAGCGGAACTGCACGGAAGCATCGGCAACCGCGAGGCGCTGATCGCCCGCGCGCGCCAGACCATTTCCGAAACCGAGTTCCAGAAGATCAATCTTGTCGAGCAGGCCGCCTCCGAGGTCGAGTCGCAACTTCGCGAGATTCAGGGCGCGTTGGAGGATTTGGATGATCGGCTGACCGCGGCGCGCGACGCGTTGGACCGGTCCCAGGTGCGGGCACCCTATGCGGGGCGGATCTACGGGCTGCGATTCCATACCGAGGGCGGGGTCGTCGGGCCGGGCGAACCGATGATGGGGATCGTGCCCGAGAATGACGAATTGATCGTGCAGGTGCGCATCGATCCGGTGGACCGCGACAATGTCGATATCGGCGCGCATGCGAGCGTGCGTCTGACCTCCTTCAGCCAGCGGACGACCAAGCCCATTGAGGGCAAACTCATCGAGATTTCAGCCGATGTCGTCCAGCAGGACGGACAGCCTCCGTTCTACGAGGCTCGGATCGAACTCGATCCCGACAGCCTGGCCAAGCAACCGGAGCTTCATCTGGTTCAGGGCATGCCCGCGACGGCGGTGATCAGCACCGGGGATCAGACATTGCTCGAATATCTGCTGGCTCCGATCAGCCGCAGCCTTGAACAGGCATTGAGAGAGAACTGACGCCGCGATGGGACCGGAATTTCTCCCCTACGGCCGCCAAGTGATCGACGATGACGATATCGCGGCGGTGTCCGCGGTTCTGCGCGGCGACTGGCTGACCACGGGACCCGGCGTCGAGGCCTATGAGGCGGCGTTCGCCGAACAGGTCCGAAGCAAACACGCGGTCGCCTGTTCTAGCGGCACGGCGGGCCTGCATCTCCTGGCGCTGGCGGGCGGCCTTGGACCCGGTGATGTCGTGGTTGTCCCGACGATCACCTTTCTCGCCACCGCCAACGCGGCGCGCTATGTCGGCGCGGAGGTGGCTTTCGCGGATGTAGACCCGCAAACCGGCCTGATGCGGGTTTCGGATTTTCTGGAAGCGGCCGAACGCGCGCCCAAGGGCCGCATCAAGGCGGTGTTCCCGGTGCATCTGAACGGCCACTGTATCGACATGCCGGCTCTGCGGGACGCTGCCGGCGGTCTCTTCATCGCCGAGGATGCCTGCCATGCCCTGGGCGGCACGCAGAAAACACCGGGCGGAACGATGCTGCCGGTCGGAAGCTGTGCCGCCAGCGCGGCCGCGATGTTCTCGACCCATCCGGTAAAGGCGATCGCCACGGGCGAGGGCGGAGTGCTCACCACCAATGACGATAATCTGGCGGAACGCCTCCGGCGGTTCCGCAATCACGGCATGGTGCGCGAGCCGGGGGCGTTCCGGAACCGCGACATGGCGTTCGAGAAAGGCTCCGAGACGGCCGCGCCCTGGTACTACGAGATGCACGAGCCGGGATACAATTACCGGCTGAATGACCTGCAATGCGCGCTGGGTCTCAGTCAGTTACGCAGGCTCGCGGGCTTTGTCGAAAAGCGCCGGACATTGCGCGACCGTTACGCCGGTTTGCTGAACGGACTGGGGCCGCATGTCCGGCCGGTCAGCGTTGCGGAAGGGTGCGAGCCGGCATGGCATTTGTCGGTCGCGCTGATCGACTTCAGGGCCTTGGATACGACTCGAAGCGCGGTGATGAACCGGCTGCGTGAGCGGGGCATCGGCACTCAGGTCCATTACATTCCGGTCCACAAGCAACCCTATTACCGCGACCGTTACGAGACACCTGCATTGCCGGGCGCCGAGCGTTATTATGAACGATGCCTCAGCCTGCCGCTGTTTCCGTCGATGGTTGAGAGCGATGTGGACCGGGTCGTCGAGGCGCTGGCCGAGGTTCTCGGGCTGCAAACCGGCTTGTCATCACGGGGATGAATTCATGAACACAGAGCATCACCGCTTCGATGCCGATCAGATCGACCTTGACGGCAAGACGATACTGGTGACCGGCGGAACCGGGTCCTTCGGCCAAGCTTTCATCCGCACGGTCCTTGCCAAGCACGATCTGCGCCGCTGTATCGTGTTTTCCCGCGATGAGCTGAAGCAATATGAGATGGCCCAGGAGTTTCCGCCGGGGCCCGGCCGGCCGATCCGCTATTTCATCGGTGACGTGCGCGACCTGGAACGGCTGGAACTGGCGATGCGCGGTGTTGACTATGTGGTGCATGCCGCCGCCATGAAGCATGTGACGACGGCGGAGTACAATCCTTTCGAGTGCGTGAAGACCAATATCAACGGCGCCGAGAATGTCGTCATGGCGGCGATCCGCACCGGGGTCAGGAAGGTGATCGCGCTCTCGACCGACAAGGCGGCCAATCCGATCAACCTCTATGGCGCGACCAAGCTCGCGTCGGACAAGATCTTCGTCGCGGGAAACAACCTCTCCGGCGCCGGCGGATGCGATTTTTCCGTCGTGCGCTATGGCAATGTCATCGGGTCCCGCGGCAGCGTGATTCCGTTTTTTCAGAAACTGATCGCGGAAGGCGCGGCGGAACTCCCGATCACCGACGAGCGGATGACTCGCTTCTGGATCACGCTCCAGCAGGGCGTCGCGTTCGTGCTTTCCTGCATGGAGATGATGCGTGGCGGCGAGATCTTCGTCCCGAAGATCGCCTCGATGCGGGTGATCGACATGGCGCGGTGCATGGCGCCGGACCTGCCGCAAAAGGTGGTCGGCATCCGCGCCGGTGAGAAGCTGCACGAGGTGATGATCTCCGAGGACGATGCCCGTGTGACGGTGGAACTCGAGGACCGCTATGCCATCCTCGCGCCGTTTCTCGAGGCGCGGAACCGGATCTACAATACCCGGGGCGCCAAGCCGGTCGCGGGTGATTTCCGCTATGCGAGCAATACGAACAGCGCTTGGCTGAGCCCCGACGAATTGCGCGGGATGATCGACAATCTCTAGCCGGGCGCGGCAAAAGCAGCCCGAAAGTTCTGTTTGCGCCTCGCCTGTCGTGTTCAAGCGAGACAGTGCGGTTGCACAAGGGTAGGGGCGGATTTTCAGCGCCGGGAACGCCGCGATGCCCGCCTTTACCGCCTCTACAGTCGCTCTTCTGGTCAGCGTCGCGCTGGTGTGGACGGCGAACGGCCTCTGCTTCACCCTGCTTGCTGTGCGCCTGAACGCGGAAGGCTATTCCGCGTCCGATGTCGGTATCGTGACGACCGGTTATTTCGTGGGTCAGCTGGTCGGCGCGACATTGTGTGGTCGGATGATTGAGCGGGTGGGCCATGTGCGGGCCTTCGCCGCGTTTGCCGCGATCGTGTCCTCGAGCGTCATCGGCTACGCGCTGCATGTCGATCTGGTATTCTGGACAGCAATCCGCACGCTGCACGGCATGTGCATCGCCGGCTCGCTCATGGTCGCGGAAAGCTGGCTGAACGGCGCCACCTCGAACAGCAGCCGGGGCCGGCTGTTGGCGGTCTATACCATCATCCAGTATCTGGCGATGAGCGCCGGCCAGCAGTTCATGAACCTCCAGGCGCCGACGGATTTTCAACTGTTCGCGGCGGCTTCGATCCTCTTCTCGCTTTCCCTGGTGCCGCTGGTGCTGTCGCGTTCGGTCACGGCGGGAGAGGTTGCGCCCTCGCGGCTCGGCCTTGGGAAGCTGATCGAGATTTCGCCGCTTGGCGTGATCGGATGTTTCGCGGGCGGAGCGCTGGTCGCGATCGTGTTCGCGCTGATGCCGGTCTATCTCAACGACCGGGGCTTCGGGATATCCGATATCGCCCTGTTCATTAGCGTGATCATCTTCGGCGGCCTGCTGGTGCAGTACCCGGTCGGCCGGGCGTCGGATCTGTTCGACCGGCGCACGGTGATCGCGGTGACGCTTTTTCTGGGCGGCGGCTTGTGCTTCGCCATCGGTCTCGCGCCGGAGCTTGATTTCTGGCCGCTCGCGGCATTGACGGTGTTGTACGGCGGCATCGCCTTCGCGCTCTATCCGCTTGCGGTCTCGCACGCGAACGATTTTCTCGATCCGGCGGATCTCGTGGCGGCAAGCGCGGGTCTGATCATGGCGATGGCGGTGGGTGCCGCGATCGGGCCGCTGGTCGCGGCCACGATGATGGAGACGATGGGGCCGTCCGGACTTTATCTCGCGAGCGGAGCGACCTGCCTTGCGATCGGCGGCTTTGCCGTTTACCGGATGACCCGCCGTCCCGCCGTGGCCAACGAGGAACAGGGCCCCTATGTCCTGCTCTCACGCAGCACCGCGGCCTCGGCGGAGCTTGATCCGCGCGCCGATCTGGAGGGCGGGGGGCCGCTCGAACCGGACTACAAAAGCTGAGCGCGTTTCGTCCTCAGGCGTTGTCCGCTCCGTAGTAAAGGGTCACCACATGGGTTGCCTCGGCGAAAAACAGCCACCGCTCGACAACCACGCCCACGCCGGCCGAGAGAACCGTTGCGAGGGTCAGCGCGATCAGCGTCCCCTGACCGTCCAGCATTGACGCGATAAGGGTCAGAATCAGCGGCAGGGCGAACAGCAGGGTCAGGGTGATCTGACGAAGCTGGGCTGAATGCTTGCGCGCGATCCGAAAGCCCATTTCCCGCATCACGAAGTTTTCCGACGTGTTCGGCGCGTCCAGCAGGCGCACCGTCTCGCCGGACGCGCCGAGCCCGGTGGCGGTCCCCGGGGACGAGGTTTCGGTCTGATCGTCGGTCGAGCGCCAATAATTCATCTTCAGCATGCCGGTCACCACCGCCAGGGCCAGGATGATCCAGGCAAACTCTTGAAGAAAATGGTCGAATGTCGCGGCGAGGAATCCGGCCAGAATTGCGCCTGTCAACAGGCCGATCAGGATATAGAGCGGCACCACCCTGCCGTCATTCCACTGCCGGATCGTCTTCAGCGACGCGTAGATCTTGGCGGTGCAGTAGATCGTCACCAGGGAGGAAAGGCCGGCGAGCAGCCCGCACAGCTTCCAGTTGATGCCGGTCGCCTCGGGCGCCAGGAAGCCGATGAAGAACAGGGCCGCCGGAACATAGGTCACGATCGCCAGCACGCCCTCGCGCGAAAGCCAGGAGGAGCGCCATTGCGACAGGGCCCGCCAGGCCCGCTCCGGATGGCCGAGATGCGCGGTCGAGGAGAGCAGGCCGACGGTGATCAGCAACAGCGCCAGACCCGTCGCGCAGGTGATGATCTCGCTTTCTGCCGGAAACCACCCGTTGGCGGCGAAGAATCCGGTCAGCGCCAGCAATCCGTAGCCGGCGCCCGAGGTGGTGGTGAAGAAGATGACCGAAAACGCTGGATGCATGGTCTTCTCCCTCAGCGCGACAGAACCGAGTCGACCCAGCGCAACAGCGCGCCGCCGACCCCGTTTGAACCCGGAGACGCCTCGCTCTGGGCCTGAGCCGCGAGCGCGGCAAGCGATGTCGGCGCGTCGTTCTCGCCGCCGCGGTCCCGTCTCGGGCGGGGAGGCAGATACTTGTTGGTCGGCCTGTATCCCATCTCAGGCATCAGATCGAAGCCCTCGCGCTCGCGGACCAGGGTCGAAACCTTGGAATTCGGATCGCCGAGATCGCCGAAATGCCGGGCCCCGGCGGGGCAGGTGGAAACGCAGGCCGGCACCCGGTCCTCCTCTTCCAGGTTCTCGTTGTAGATCCGGTCGACACAAAGCGTGCACTTCTTCATCACGCCGTCGGTATGGTCATATTCCCGCGCGCCGTAGGGACAAGCCCAGGAACAGAGCTTGCAGCCGATGCAGATATCGGCGTTGACCAGAACGATGCCGTCTTCCTCGCGCTTGTAGGAGGCGCCCGTCGGGCAGACCGTAACGCAGGCCGGCTCCTCGCAATGCAGGCAGGAGCGCGGGAAATGCACGGTCCTGCTGGCGCCGCCCTCACCGACTTCGAAGGTGTGAACCCGGTTGAACCAGACGCCCCAGGCGCCGGTGTCGGCGCCGTCATGGCTTTCGGTCCCGGAATAGGCATTCCAGTCCGTCATCGGCGCCGAGTGTCCCCCGGCATTCCATTCCTTGCAGTTGACCGCGCAGGCATGACAGCCGACGCAGATATCGAGATCGACGACGAGGCCCAGTTTGACCGTGCTCTGCGTTGTGGGAAGACTGGTCATCATCTGTCTCCCGTCTTGCCGAAGCGCAGCACGCCGGCCCCGCGCGGCACGGTGGCCACCGGTTTCATCGGAGCGAATTGCGGTTCCGAGACCTCGCCGGGCTGATCCTCGGCGGCTTTTTCGATCCGCACCCGAAGGTCGAACCAGGCCGCCTGTCCGGTCACCGGATCGGCATTGGCATAGCGGTGCCCGCCGCCCTTTTCCGGAAGCAGTTCCGAGATCACATGGTTCAGCAGGAAGCCCTTGTTGGCTTCCGGCGCATCGGTCGCGAGGTTCCAGGCGCCCTTGCGCTTGCCGATCGCGTTCCAGGTCCACACCGTGTCCTCGTTGACCCCTTCCATCAGCCGGCATTGCACCTTTACCGAGCCGTGGTTCGAGGTCACCCGCACCCAGTCGTTGTCGGCGATCCCCAACTTCTCGGCCCGGATCCGGCTGATATAGAGACGGTTATAGCCGTGGATCTGCCGCAGCCAGGCGTTCTGCGAGCCCCAGGAATGGTACATCGCCATCGGCCGTTGGGTCAGCGCGTGCATGGGGAAGGCGTCCTCGTCGACCCGGGCCTCCTCGAACGGGGTGTACCAGATGGGCAGCGGATCGAAATAGGTCTTCACCCGCTCGCGGTGGGCGTCCGGCGGCTGCACCCCGCCATGTCCCTCGGCGGCGAGGCGGAACTTCTGCATCGCCTCGACATAGATCTGCAGAACGATCTGGTTCGGCGCGCCGATCAGGCCCATCGCCGTCGCCTTTTCGAGATAGGCCTGGTTGGAATGCTTGAAATAGCGCTCGGTGGGATCGAACTCATGGCGCCAGAAGCACTGGTTCTCGACATAGCGCTCTAGCTGCTTGGGGTTGACCGCGCCCTTGCCCTCAGCGGTGCCGTCCGCACCGCGGAACCCGGCGAGCGGGCCGATACCCGGAGCGCGTTCGTGGTTGACGATATAGTCGGGATAGCCGCCCGGGAACCTGGTGCTCCCATCCTCCTTGGTGAAGGCCGGCAGGCCGAGCCGGGTTCCGAGCTCGATCAGCACGTCCTGGAACGGCCGCACGTCGCGGTCCGGCGCCACCACCGGCTGGCGGATCGAATCGGCGACCCCGTCGGCGTCGCAGATCGGACGGTCCAGCAGCGAGATGCAGTCCCAGCGCTCCAGATAGGTCGTGTCCGGCAGGATCAGATCGGCGTAGGGGATGGTCTCCGAGAAATAGGCGTCGGAATAGATGATCCTCGGGATCTTGTATTCGCCCGTCGCCTCGTCCTTGTCGGTCAGCATGGCGATCGTGCCGGGCACGTTCATCGACGAATTCCAGCCCATGTTCGCCATGTACATGAACAGGGTGTCGATCGGGTAGGGATCGCCCTTGTGGGCATTGTTGATCACCAGGTGCATCAGGCCGTGGGCCGACATCGGCGCTTCCCAGGAGAAGGCCTTGTCGATCCGGGCGGCCGAGCCGTCCTCGGTCACCAGCAGATCCTCCGGCCCGGTTGTGAAGCCGAGCGGCGGGCCGGGCATCGGGGTTTCCGGTTTGATCTGGCCGGGCTTGCCGGCGGGTTTCAGCGGCGGCGGCGCGGGTTTCGGGAACGGCGGCTTGTAGCGGAAGCCGCCGGGCACATCGATGCTGCCGATCAGGATCTGCAGGACATGCAGCGCTCGGCAGGTGTGAAAGCCGTTGGAATGGGCCGAGATGCCGCGCATGGCGTGCATCGCGACCGGGCGGCCGATCATCTTGTCATGTTTGCGTCCGGCCCAGTCGGTCCACTCGACATCCAGCTCGACGGTTTCCTGGAAGGCCACATGGGCGATTTCGGCGGCGAGGCGGCGGATCACGTCGGCGCCGACCCCGCAGCGCCCGGCAACCGCGTCGGGGCTGTATTCCTCGTCCATATAGCGCTCGGCCAGCAGCTGGAACGCCGGCACCGCCTTGCGGCCGTCGGCGAGCGCGAAGGTGCCGACGATCGCCGGCGTGATGTCGGTCGCGGCGGCCGGAGCCAGCGCGCCGGCGGCCTTGTTCCAGCAGAGCGGGCGGCCCTCGTCGTCACGGGCGAAGAGGCCGTGGTCAGCGGCGCCCGGATCCTGGATCACCAGCCAGGGCGCGTTGGTGTAGCGCACCAGATAGTCGAGATCGATCCGGTCCGCCTTGAGCAACTCGTGGATGATCGCCATCACCAGCAGCCCGTCGGTGCCGGGGCGGATGCCGATCCACTCGTCGGCGATGGCGGAATAGCCGGTCTTGACCGGATTGACCGACACGAACTTGGCGCCCCGGCCCTTCAGCTTGCCGAGGCCGGTCTTGATCGGGTTGGAATCGTGATCCTCGGCAACCCCGAACATCAGGAAGTACTTCGTGTGCTCCCAGTCGGGCTCGCCGAACTCCCAGAACGAGCCGCCGATGGTATAGAGCCCCGCGGCCGCCATGTTGACCGAGCAGAAGCCGCCATGGGCGGCGTGGTTCGGGGTGCCGA
>JAYOEU010000015.1:0-41119 GCA_038116915.1 Alphaproteobacteria bacterium | reverse complement strand
CCTGCTATGACCTGGAGAACCTGCATGTCTCGGGCTATGACGTGATCGTCAACCGCCCGAAACAGGCGGCGTACCGGGCGCCGGGCGCGCCGATGTCGACTTTCGCGGTGGAAAGCGTGGTGGACGAGGTCGCCGACGCGCTCGGCATCGACCGCATCGACTTCCGCCTGAAGAACGCGGCGAAGAGCGGCGGCCGGTCCGCCTACGGGCCGACATTCGGAACCATCGGCCTCGCCGAGACCCTCATGGCCGCGAAGGCGCATCCGCACTACACGGCGCCGCTCAAGCCCGGTCAGGGCAGGGGGGTGGCCTGCGGGTTCTGGTTCAATTTCGGCGGTCAGACCAGCGTCTCGCTCAACGTGCAGATGGACGGGACCATCGGCCTGTCGCTCGGCACGCCGGATATTGGCGGCTCGCGCGCGTCCATGTGCCTGATGGCGGCGGAGGAGCTCGGCATTCCCTACGACCGGGTGCGCGCGATCGTCACCGACACCGCCTCGCTCGGCTACAACGACACCTCCGAAGGCAGCCGGGTCACCTTCTCCGCCGGCATGGCGACGATCGCGGCCTCGCGCGATACGGTGGCCAAGCTCTGCGAGCGGGCGGCGAAGATGTGGGGCATTCCGGCGGACGCGGTGGTGTGGGAGAACGGCGAGGCGAAGCCGTCCGGCTCCAACGCCGGCGATTTCGAGCCGCTGTCGCTTCCCGCCATCGCCGCCAAGGCCGGAAATACCGGCGGGCCGATCGCCGGGCACTCGGAAATCACCGCCGACGGCGCGGGGGTCAGTTTCGCGACCCATCTGGTTGATTCCGAGGTCGACCCCGAAACCGGGCAGGTGAAGATCCTGCGCTATACCGTGGTCCAGGATGCAGGCAAGGCGATCCACCCCTCTTATGTGGAGGGGCAGTTTCAGGGCGGCGCCGCCCAGGGCATCGGCTGGGCGCTGAACGAGGAATACGTCTATGGCAAGGACGGCAAGCTGCAGAATGCCGGCTTCCTCGACTATCGGCTGCCGGTGGCCTCGGACCTGCCGATGATCGACACGGTGATCGTTGAAGTTCCCAATCCCGGCCATCCCTACGGCGTGCGCGGGGTCGGCGAAACCTCGATCGTCCCGCCGCTCGCGGCTGTCGCGAATTCGGTTTCGGCGGCGGCGGGGGTGCGGCTCACCCACCTGCCCATGTCGCCGCCCCGGGTCCGCGCGGCGATCGACGCGGCGAGCGGGGGCGGCAAGCAGGCGGCCGAGTGACATGCTGAAGGTGGTGCTCTCCGGATCGCTCAAGACCGCGGCCGGCGGCCGGCAGGATCTGGAGATCGAGGCAAGGACGATCCGGCAGCTGCTGGCGGCGCTGGAGGACCGGCTCCCAGGCCTCGCGGATCATCTGGAGCAGGGCGTCGCGGTCTCGATCGACGGGCAGATCTTTCGCGATGACCTGTACCGCGAGATTCCCGACGGCGCCGAGGTCTTCGTGCTGCCCCGGCTCGCGGCGGGATAGCATCCATCAAAGGTCCGATGAAAGCCGGCCGGGGACGATATCCGGGCCGGCCGGATTGCCTTCGACGCGGTGAGCGAAATAAGGTGACGCCCGAGAACGATGGCGCTCGTCGCCTGACCAGCAACTGGAAGGAACACCCATGCGCGCAATGGTCCTGCATGGACATGGCGGCCCCGACGCCCTGAAACTGGAAAGTGATTTTCCGGATCCCGAATGCGGTCCCAATGACGTCGTCGTCCGGGTCCGGGCAACGTCGCTGAACTATCACGACATCTTCACCCGCAACGGCATGCCGGGCATCAAGATCCAGATGCCGATGATCTGCGGCCTCGACGTTGCCGGCGACATCGCCGAGATCGGCTCCGAGGTGACCGACTGGAAGGTCGGCGACCGGGTGCTGATTGATCCCCGTAACCGGGTCGAGGGCGGCCTTGTCGGCGAGACCATCCATGGCGGTCTCGCGGAGTATTGCAGGGCACCGACCCATCAGCTGGTCCGGATTCCGGACGGGGTCACCCATGACCAGGCGTCCTCGCTGCCGGTCGCCTACGGCACCGCGCACCGGATGATGGTGACGATCGGCAAGATACAGGCGGGCGAGAAGGTTCTGATCCTCGGCGCGTCGGGCGGCGTCGGGACCGGCGCGCTGCTGCTGGCGAAGATGGCCGGGGCCGAGGTCGTGGTCTGCGCATCGTCGGACGCGAAGATGAACAAGCTGAAGGAACTCGGCGCCGACCACGCCATGACCTACATGGACAACGAGTTCTACAAGGGCATCTACGGCCTCTATGGCAAGCCCGGCCGGCGCGGCTTCGAGGGCGGGGTGAACGTGGTGGTCAATTTCACCGGCGGTGAGACCTGGGTGCCGTCGCTGCGCTCGTTGAAGCGCGGCGGCCGGATGTTGACCTGCGGCGCCACGGCGGGCTTCGACCCGAAAACCGATATCCGCTTCATCTGGACCTTCGAGCAGCAGATCCTCGGCTCCAACTCCTGGGAGCGGGAAGATCTGGTCCACCTCATGGACTACATCCAGGCGGGCAAGATGAAGCCCGTCATTGACAAGACCCTGCCGCTCGCGGAGGCGCGCGAGGGCATTCGCCTGCTCGAGGACCGCGAGGTTTTCGGCAAGGTCGTGATTAATCCATAACGAGGGAGTTCCACCATGTCTGGCCCCGTTACCGCCGCCGACATTCAGGAGATGCTGGACGCTTCTCCCTTTATCGCCTTTATGAACCTGGAAGTTGTCTCCGCCGATGCCGAGACGGAGACCGTGGTCATGAAAATGCCTCTGCGTCCGGAGTTCGAGCGGCGCGCCGGTACTGGACAATTCCACGGCGGCCCGATTGCCGCGCTGATCGATACCGCGGGCGACTATGCCGTTGTGCTCAAGTCCGGGGGCGGAGTGCCGACGATCAACTTTCGCGTCGACTATTTGCGCCCTGCCACCAACACATCGCTTACCGCGACGGCGACCGCTCGGCGCATCGGGCGGACCGTCGCGTTGGTGGATATCGATGTCCATGACGACAATGGCAAGCTGTGCGCGGTCGGACGGGGGACCTACAGCCCCAACGTGGGCTGACCGCTTCGGAGGACACCATGGCCGGCAATGACCCGCTGCACGCGCTGATCGCCGAGAATATCGACCGGCTGGTCAATCTCGATGTCAGCGGTTACGGCGTCATCGCCGCGATCCACGGGGCGGCGCGGGCACATTACGGCGCGCCGCTTGCCTGGCTGGCGGCGGAACGGCTGCGCGCGGCTCTGGGCGGCGGTGGAACCTTTTTCGTCACCTCGGGCTGGCTGATGCCGGGTTTCTATCCCTATGGCGAGACCGACGGGCCGATCGGCGCGGCGATCCTCGGACGGGCGCTGAGCCATGCCTTCGGGGCCCGCATGGTGGTGCTGACCGAGGCGGAGATGCTGCCCTGCACGACGGCCGCTTGCCGGGCCGCGGGTCTCAACGTGATGACCGAGGCCGAGATCGCCGCCGCGCCCCGGCCGCCGCATCCGGGTAATCGCCATTGCATCATCGTGCCGATCTCAATTCCGCTTGAAGCATGCCAATCCGAGGCGAAGCGGCTGTTCGACGCCTACGCGCCCAAGGCGATTCTGTCGGTCGAGAAGAACGGGCCGAATGCCGAGGGAAAATACTGCATGGTCGGCGGCGACGATAATTCCGACTGCGTGATCAAGGCCGCCGAGTTCTTTTACGAGGCAGAGCGGCGCGGGGTGCTGACCATCGGCATCGGCGATCGGGGCAACGAGATCGGTTTCGGCGCCATCGCCGAGGTGCCGCGCCGGGTACTTCCCTTCGGCGAGCAGGCGACCGACAGCACGGTGGTCGACGTGCTGGTGACGGCGTCGGTCTCGAACTGGGGCGCCAGCGCGATCGCGGCGGCCCTGGCCGCGATGCTCGAGCGGCCCGAGGTGCTGCATGACACCGACACGGAATCACGCATGTTGCACCGCTGTATCGAAGCCGGCGGCATCGACGGTTTCGGCTGTACCCCGATCCCGGTCACCGACGGCATGCGCGAGGCTGTCCATATCGGCATCTGCGCGCTCTTGAACGAGATGGTCCGGGCACCGGCGGTAAAATCACCGTCGGTTTTCGCGACGCCGATCCACGGCGCGACTCGGTGAGACGCGCCGCCCCTTGATCTTGCGGTCTCGCCCCGATATCTCCTCGCCATGGCCGAACGCGCTTCCTCCCCGAATACGCCTCCCCTGATCGCGCTGCGCGGCGCGGATCTGGCGTTTGGCGACAAGGTGCTGTTCCGGGATGCCGACATCGCCGTGGCCCCGGGAGACCGTATTTGTCTGGTGGGTCGCAATGGCGGCGGCAAGTCGACCCTGATGCGGGCGCTGGCGGGCGAGATCGACATTGATGCCGGGGAGCGCTTTGTGCAGCCCGGCGCGCGGATCGGCTATCTGCCTCAGGACCCGGCCATGCCGCCGGGAGTGACGGTCTGGAACCATGTCGCGGCGGCGCTGCCCGAGGAGGATCAGGGACGTCCGCGGGAACATGAGGTTGACGCGGTGCTGGTGCATCTCAACCTCGATGGCGAGCGGACGCTGGAAACCCTGTCCGGCGGCGAGGCGCGGCGGGTGGCGATCGCCCGGGCGCTGGTTTCCAAACCCGAGGTCCTGCTGCTGGACGAGCCGACCAACCATCTGGACCTGCCCACGGTGGAGTGGCTGGAGGCGGAGCTGCAGCGCTATCGCGGCGGGCTGCTGTTGATCAGTCATGACCGCGCGTTTCTCCGCAAGCTCTCCAACCGGACCTATTGGATCGACCGCGCCAGGCTCCGGCGCAACGGCAGCGGCTTCGCCGAGTTCGCGGACTGGGCCGACAAGGTGATGGAGGACGAGGAGGCCGAGAACCGGCGTCTCGATAAGAAGATCGCCGAGGAGACGCGGTGGCTGCGCGAGGGGCTTACCGCGCGGCGTAAGCGCAACATGGGCCGGGTGCGCAACCTGCTTTCGATGCGCCAGGAGAAGGTCGAGCGGCTGAAGCGTCAGGGCAATGTCCAGTTCACCCTGAAGGAGACCGACCGCAGCGGCCAGTTGGTGCTGGAGGCGCGAAACATTTCCAAGACCTACCGGGACGAGGACGGGCGCGAAACCGTCATCGCCGATGGCTTTTCGACCCTGGTCCGCCGGCGCGAGCGGATCGGCTTCATCGGCCGCAACGGGGCCGGCAAGACCAGTCTGCTGCGCATGCTGATCGGGACCGAGGCGCCGGACAGCGGCCGGGTCCGGGTCGGCTTCGGTGTCGAGACGGTGTATTTCGACCAGAAACGCGAAAGCCTCAATCCGGACACCACGCCCTGGGCAACGCTCTGCCCCGGCGGCGGCGACACGGTCGAGATCAACGGCCGGCCGCGCCATGTGGTCTCGTATCTGCGGGATTTCCTGTTCGAGGAACGCCAGGCCACAAGCCAGATCAGGACGCTTTCCGGCGGTGAGCGCAACCGCCTGCTGCTGGCCCGGCTGTTTGCCCAGAAGCACAATCTGGTGGTTCTGGACGAGCCGACCAATGACCTCGATGTCGGGACCCTGGAACTGCTCGAGGAGGTTCTCGCGGATTACGACGGCACCATCCTGCTGGTCAGCCATGACCGGGATTTTCTCGACCGGGTGGTGACCTCCACCATCGCCGTCGAGGGCGGCGGCGTGATCCGGGAATATGTCGGCGGATATTCCGACTATCTGCGCCAGCGCCCGGAGCCCGATGCCGGCGCTCCAGCGCGCGACGGGGCGAACAAAACGGCCAATCCGGCCGGCAAGCTTGACCGGAAGCCGTCGGCGGCCAAGCTCGGGTATAAGGAGCAGCGGGAACTCGACGGTTTGCCGGGGGCGATCGATTCTCTAGAATCGGAGATTGCGAAGCTGCGTGAGACCTTTTCCGATCCTGAACTCTATACGCGGGATCCCAAGACATTCGCCCGGACCAGCGACCGGCTGGCCGCGGCATCTGCCGAATTGCAAGCCGCCGAGGAACGCTGGCTGGAACTCGAGGCCCGCCGGGAGGCGCTTGAGGAGGCTCGCACGGGATGACCCAGGGGAGCGGCGGGCGCATCGTCGAACGGCCATCACCGAATCACGGCCCGCGCGCCGGCGGCGCGTTTCCCGACATGCTGCTGCTTCATTATACCGGCATGCGAACCGCCGCCGAGGCGCTGGACCGGCTCTGTGATCCGGCGAGCGAGGTCAGCGCCCACTACCTGATCGATGAAGCGGGCATCGTCTATCGGCTTGTCGATGAGGCGCGGCGCGCCTGGCACGCGGGCCGCGCCGCCTGGGCCGGCGAGAGCGATATCAACAGCTGTTCCATCGGGATCGAGCTTGCGAATCCGGGGCACGAATTCGGGTACCGCGCCTTTCCGGAGGCGCAGATGCAGGCCCTTGAAGACCTTTGCCGAGATTTGATCGCCCGCCACCGGATCCGTTCGCGCCGGGTGCTGGGCCATTCGGACGTCGCGCCGGACCGTAAGGAAGACCCGGGAGAATTGTTTGATTGGGCCCGGCTGGCCCGCGCGGGAATCGGCATTTGGCCGGAAATTACCGTTCCGCCGGCGGCTTTCAATACGGGTTCCGCCGAGGAAATCCGCCAAGATCTGATGTCCATCGGCTACCGGAGCGCCGGTGATGCTTGGACGGATGCCGAGACGCGTTCGGCCCTGCTTGCCTTTCAGCGCCATTGGCTGCCCACCGTTATGAGCGGCGCGCGGGATCGCGAGACGGCGTGGCGTCTGCGCAACATTGTGACGGCATTTTCGGACCCCGCCAAATAGCCGCTTGCGGGGTAACGGATTGAGGTGTAATAGCGATTCACTGACGCACGCGCACGTGCCCCTGGCCCTTGATGGCTAAGCAACGACGAGGCGTTCTTTTTGGCAACTGGGTCCCGATGGCGTGGAACGCATCGGGCTGGAACCGAAGGGAATGAATCCGATGCTGGCTCCACTCAGGGGTGGACAATCCCCTATTCTATCCGACCGAAATCCGAACGAGCCGTTCCTGCGTCTTGTCGCGGGCGCCGCCGGCGTGCCGGATGAGGTGACGGCGCTTTCACCGCGGATCGCGGACTTCTTTTCGAACGCTGATCTCGACGGTCCTTGTGTCGCCGTCGACGTGGATCTGGTCGAGGCGGCCTATAGGGATCTGTCCCGCGCCTTCGACGGCGCCCGGGTCTATTACGCGGTCAAGGCCAATCCGGCCGACGCGGTGGTCGGCCGCCTGGCGGGGCTCGGCTCCTCCTTCGACTGCGCCAGCATTCCGGAGATCACGCTCTGTCTCGCGCAGGGCGCGACCCCGTCGCGGATCGGCTTCGGCAACACGATCAAGAAAGAACGCGACATCGCGGCCGCCTATGCCCTCGGCGTTCAGCTTTTCGCCTTCGACAGCGAGGCGGAGCTTGAGAAGATCGCCCGCGTCGCGCTCGGCTCCACGGTCTTCTGCCGCATCCTGACCGACGGGGTAGGCGCCGAATGGCCGCTGTCGCGCAAATTCGGCTGCGACATCGCCATGGCCGAGGACCTTCTGGTTCGGGCGGCCGAATTGGGCCTCGATCCGGCTGGTGTCTCCTTCCATGTCGGCTCTCAGCAGACCATTCTCGACAGCTGGCGTCCGGTGCTTAAGCAGGTTGCCGGACTGTTTGCGCGGCTGGAGGCGCGCGGTCTCGCCCCCCGCCTCATCAATCTCGGCGGCGGCATGCCGACCCGATACACCAAGCCGGTCGCCGATATCGCCGAATACGGCGCTGTGGTGATGGCGGCGGTCCGCGAGTACTTCGCCGACCGTCCCGCCGACCGCCCCCTCGAACTTATGGTCGAGCCGGGCCGCGGCATGGTTGGCGGCAGCGGTGTGATTCAGGCCGAGGTGGTGCTGGTCTCCCGCAAGTCCAAGGGCGAGGATGTCCGATGGGTCTATCTCGATATCGGCAAGTTCTCCGGGCTCGCCGAGACCATGGACGAGTCGATTAAGTACCGTATTCTGACATCCCGCGACGGCGAGGCGACGGGGCCGGTGATTCTTGCCGGTCCGACTTGTGACAGCGCCGACGTGCTCTATGAGAAGACCCAGTATCAGTTGCCGCTTGGTCTGAAGGACGGCGACAAGGTGTGGATCATGGGGACGGGCGCCTATACCACCACCTATTCCGCCGTTAGCTTCAATGGCTTCACACCTCTCGCCAGCGTTTGTGTGTAGGCATAGCCGCGCCGCACACCATTGACGCCGCTGCGCCTGCGGCCTAAGTCTCGGACGGGTCAGACGGTTGGATGGCCGCTGGCGCCTTGGCCTTCGGGGCAGGGGGCTGGAGGAAAGTCCGGGCTCCACGGAAACACGGTGCCGGGTAACGCCCGGCGGGGGCGACCCCAGGGAAAGTGCAACAGAAAGCAAACCGCCCACGCGACATGCTTCGGCATGGCCACGGGGGTAAGGGTGAAAGGGTGCGGTAAGAGCGCACCGCGGCCCCAGCGATGGGGCCGGCATTGTAAACCCCACCGGGAGCAAGACCGAATAGGGACGGCCGGTCATGTCCTCACGGGATGATGACAGGCGGGTTTTCGCGCCGTCGTCCGGGTAGGTCGCGCGAGGCGGCTGGCAACAGCCGTCCCAGAGGAATGGCCATCCATCCGGCGCTCCGCCTGGAGCGTCGGGGGACAGAACCCGGCTTACAGACCGTCTGACCTTATTTCGCTGGATCTCAAAGGCAGGCTGCTTCGTGCAGAGCGGGTTTCGATGATTCTAAAAAGAACAAAACACGAACAATAAAGAGAAGCATTCGTTCGCGTGAGCACTTCTCGGTTTGCCGACAAGCCGGTTCTTGACTGCCGAAAACCCGCAGGAGCCCAAGAAATTACACAAAATCCCATTGCTTACCCATATAGTACCATGTAATCTCCAGATTGTTCCATAAGCGGAGTATAGCGCCCCATTCCGGATCCAGTCAGTGGCATGCAGATCCAAGCCATTGAAATTATTGATGGAATGAAAAAGTGGAACAGGTTGTTGGAGGTCGTGGCGAAGGCTTTTCGCCGGGGATCGCATGGAGGTCGAAGTGGCAGCTTTTCTGTCCACATTCGCGAACAAGGTCGACAAAAAGGGTCGGGTTTCCGTGCCCGCGTCGTTCCGTGCCGTGCTGGATCGCCAGGCCTCGACGGGGATCATTCTCTATCCCTCGCTCAAGCATCCGTGCATCGAAGGCAGCGGCGATGAGCGAATCCAGGAAATCGTCGATTCCATCGACGCGTTGGACGTGTTCTCCGACGAAGCGGAGAATATCCAAACCATTCTCGCGGACGCGAAGCAGCTGACGATCGATTCCGACGGCCGCATCGTGATGCCGCCAGAGCTGCTGAGCTACGCGGGGCTCTCCGACACCGCGACCTTCGTCGGTCTCGGCAAGAGCTTCCAGGTTTGGGAGCCTTCGGCGTACGAGGCGCACCGTGACCGCAACCGGCTGCGGGCGCGCGAGCAGGGGGCCACGCTCCGGATCGTCCAACGGGGTGACGGGAGCGGGTCATGAGCGCGGCCGTTCATGTCTCGGTATTGGGACCGGAGACCGTGGACGCGCTGAATATTCGTGACGGTGGCCGCTATGTCGACGGGACCTTTGGGGCCGGCGGCCATACGGCGGCCATGCTGTCCCGCGCCGCCTGTCAGGTTTACGCTATCGACCGCGATCCGGCCGCGATCGCCCGTGGCGCGCCACTGCGGGACATCCATGGCGATCGGCTGACCCTGATCGAGGGGCGGTTCGGAGAGCTCGACCGGCTGGTCCGCGCCGAGGGCGCTGAGCAGGTGGACGGCGTGGCGTTGGATCTCGGCGTCTCATCGCCCCAGATCGACGAGCCCGAACGCGGCTTCTCGTTCCGCTTCGACGGTCCTCTCGACATGCGTATGAGCCGCGATGGGCTGAGTGCCGCTGATGTGGTCAATACCATGGCCGAGGGACCGCTGGCCGACATTATCTACGAATATGGCGAGGAGCGGCATTCGCGCCGGGTCGCCAAGGCCATTGTCCTGGCACGGACCGAGGGCGCCATCCTGACCACGTCGCGGCTTGCCGAGATCGTGCGTCGGGTGGTCCCGTCGGCCAAGCGCGGCGACGGGATCGATCCCGCGACCCGCACGTTCCAGGCCCTGCGCATCTATGTGAACGACGAGCTCGGCGAGCTCGACCGGGGCCTGGCCTCCGCCGAGCGCCTACTGGCGCCGGGCGGCCGGCTCGCGGTGATCTCGTTTCATTCCCTTGAGGACCGCAGGGTCAAGGATTTCCTGCGTGTGCGTCAGGGCAAGACAACCGGCGTTTCCCGCTATGCGCCGCTGCCGTCCGGTCCTGGTCGCGAGCCGTCCTTCGCGGTGATTGCCCGCAAGCCGATCCGCCCCGGCGCCGCGGAAATCGCCGCCAACCCGAGATCCCGTTCAGCGCGCCTCCGCGTTGCCGAACGCACCGCCGCTCCGGCATGGGAAAAGGAGACACGGTCATGATCCGCCGCTCCATGGTTCTCTGGACAATTCTCGCCTCGCTGTTCGCGGTGGCGATGTTCCTGATCAAGCACGAGGTCCAGGTCCGCGAGGCCAGGCTCGACGCCCTGCACCGTGACATCCTGGCGAGCCAGGAAGCGATCCAGGTGTTGCGGGCCGAGTGGAGCTACTTGAACCAGCCGGAACGCATCGAATCGCTGATCCGCCGCTATATGGAGCTGCGACCCACCGATACCGTCCAGCTTGGCGGCTATGACGCCTTGCCGGTTCGCGTAACCGAGGCCTCGCAACCGGTGGAGGCCGATCGATGAGCCGATTGGAGCAGGGCGGGGCCGAGACGCGCCAGGTCGACGGATCCGGGATCCCCACGGTTCGTTTCGAGGGCGCCGCCAAGCAGGCGATCGAGATAGGCCGCAACCGGCTTCTGGTAGCCGGAGCGGTCTTCGCCGTCGCCTTCGCGCTGATCGCGGTGCGCTTGGTCGATATCGCGGTCTTGCGGGGATTTGACGAGCCCTCCGTGGTGCGTGAATCGGCCTCCGCCGTCCTCAAGACCGGCCGCGCGGACATTGTCGACCGCAACGGTGTCCTGCTGGCGACGAGCCTGCCGGTTCCCTCGCTCTATGCGGACCCGAAGGATGTTATCGACCCCGAGGATTCGGCGCGGCGGTTGGCGACGGTTCTCGATCATCTTGATGTGGCGGAGGTCACCGCCAAACTGCGATCCGACAAGCGCTTCGTGTGGATCCAGCGCGGCCTGACGCCGCGTCAGCAATACCAGATCAACGCGCTCGGCATTCCTGGGCTGCATTTCCAGCGCGAGGAGCGCCGGGTCTATCCGCAAGGCGATCTGGCGGCGCATGTGGTGGGCTTCTCCGGAACCGACGCCGCGGGGCTTGCCGGGGTCGAGAAGCATTTCGACGCCATGTTGCGCGACGGCGCGAAGCCGCTGACGCTGTCGATCGATATCCGTGTTCAGCACATTCTGCGCGAGGAAGTCGCGCGGCAGATGCAGAGCTTCGAGGGCATCGGCGGCGTCGGGGTGGTTCTGAACGCGAATACCGGCGAGGTGGTGGCGATGGTGTCGCTGCCGGATTTCGATCCCAATCTCGCGGGCACGGCGCCGGACGACGCGCGCTTCAACCGGGCCAGCCTCGGCGTTTACGAGATGGGCTCCACCTTCAAGATCTTCAATACGGCGCTGGCTCTGGAGGCGGGTACTGCGACCATGACCAGCGGTTATGACGCGACCAAGCCGATCCAGATCGCGCGTTTCACCATCAACGATTTTCACGGCCAGCGGCGCTGGCTCTCCGTGCCGGAGATTTTCCAGTATTCCTCCAACATCGGCTCGGTGAAGATGGCTCTGGATTTCGGCACCGAAGCGCAACGCGACTTCATGGACAAGCTCGGCTTCTTGAAGCCGGTGGATGCCGAATTGCCGGAACTCGGCGCGCCGATGGCGCCGAAGCCGTGGCGCAAGATCAACACCATGACGATCGCGTTCGGCCATGGCATCGCGGTGAGCCCGCTGCACCTGGCGAGCGGCGTTGCGACCGTGGTGAACGGCGGTATCCAGTGGCCGTTGACGCTTGTGAAACGGGATCCGGAGCAACGCGCGCTCGGCCATCAGGTCCTGTCGCGAAAGACCTCGACGGAAATGCGTAAGTTGCTGCGCCTGGTGGTTGAGAACGGCACCGGCCGTAAGGCGTCGGCCGATGGCTATCTGGTCGGAGGCAAGACCGGAACCGCCGAGAAGCCCGGTAAGCGCGGCGCCTATGCAGCCAAATCGCTGCTGTCGTCCTTCGTCGCGGCGTTTCCGATGCATGACCCCCGCTACGTGGTGCTGGTGATGGTCGACGAGCCGAAGGCGAATGCCGAATCGCAAGGCTATGCGACCGGCGGCTGGGTCGCTGCGCCCGCCGTGAAGCGGATCATCGCCCGCAGTGCCCCGCTGCTCGGAATTCATCCTTTCGACGAGGAGTCGCCCGAAATTCGCCAAGTTCTGGATATCCAATCACCAGCGGAGAAAGGTCGAAAACGCCTTGCGTCTTTCTGAGCTCATCAATGGTGATCGTGCCGCCTGTGACCCGGCCCTGAGTGAATTGGCCGCGGCGGGCGCGCTCGACCTGGATATCCAGGGCGTGACGAGTGACAGTCGGGCGGTTCGGCCTGGGTTTCTGTTTGCGGCTCTGCCCGGGAGTGCCACGGACGGGCGGCGGTTCATTCCGGAAGCGGTGGCGCGGGGCGCGATCGCGGTTCTGACCCCTCGCGGTGACGACGGTACGATCGGCGACGGTGTCTGCCGCATCGCGGACGAGAACCCACGGCATCGGCTGGCCCGGATGGCCGCCCGATTTTATGGCCGTCAGCCGGAAACCATCGTCGCGGTCACCGGCACCAACGGCAAGACCTCGGTGGCCGAGTTTTCGCGCCAGTTGTGGAACAGTATCGGTCGGCGGAGCGCCAGTCTCGGCACGCTTGGCCTGACCACCAGGGACGGCCGCTCCGGTCCGGGGCTGACCACGCCCGATCCGGTGGCGTTGCACGCGACCCTGCGCGATCTGGCGAATGACGGGATCGATCATCTGGCGATGGAAGCGTCCAGTCACGGCTTGGACCAGTGCCGGCTGGACGGCGTGCGGGTGCGGGCCGCGGCCTTCACCAATCTCTCCCAGGATCATTTGGACTATCACGGCGACATGGCGGCGTATCTGGCGGCCAAGACGCGGCTTTTCTCAGCCCTTCTCGTCGAGGCCGGGGCGGCGGTGCTCAATCAGGACAGTTCGGAATTTTCCCGGCTTCAGGGCATTTGCCGGGCGCGTGGCATTGCGGTCACCGGTTTCGGCGCTGCTGAAGGCGCCCATCTGCGCCTGTTGAAACGGACACCGTCGGCAACAGGCCAGGACCTTTTGCTGCGGTTGGACGGCGTGGAGCATCGCCTGTTCCTGCCGCTGGTTGGTGGCTTCCAGGCGATGAACGCGCTTGCGGCTTTGGGATTGGTGGCGCGCGCGGAGAAGCGGCCGGTCGCCGACTACCTTGAGGGACTGGCGAGTCTTACTGGCGTGGCCGGACGCCTGCAACTGGTTGGCCGGAGCCGCGCCGGCGCGCCGGTCTATGTGGACTACGCCCATACGCCGGCTGCCTTGGAAACCCTGCTGGAGGCGTTGCGCCCGCATGTGGGCGGCCGGTTGGTCTGCGTCTTCGGCGCCGGCGGTGACCGCGACGCCGGTAAGCGCCCCCTGATGGGCACAGCTGTCGCGCGCGGAGCGGATCTCGGCATCGTCACCGATGACAATCCGAGGTCGGAGAATCCTGCGGTGATCCGCCGGGCGGTTCTCGACGGATGTCCGGATGCCCGGGAAATCGGTGACCGCGCGGCGGCGATCGAAGCGGGAATCCATGCTTTGGAGCCTACTGACGTCCTGGTGATCGCGGGAAAGGGCCATGAGCCGGGCCAGATTATCGGCGGCAAGGTGCTGCCCTTCGATGACGCGGAGGTCGCGCGGCGCATCCTTGCCGCAAACGGCGGGAGCGCGGCATGACGGCGGTGCTCTGGAGCGATGCCGATGCGGCACGGGCGACGGGAGGAACGGCCACCGGCTCAGCCTGGCGCGCATCCGGCGTTGCCATAGACAGCCGGCGCGTCCAGCCCGGCGATCTGTTCGTTGCCTTGCCGGGTGAACGGGTTGACGGGCATGACTATGTCGCGTCCGCGCTCGCCGGGGGCGCTGCCGCGGCGATGGTGACGCACAAGCCGCGCGACGCCGAAGCCGATGCGCCCTTGCTGGTGGTCGAGAACGTGCTGCAAGGACTGACCCGTCTCGGCGCCGCGGCCCGGGAACGGTCCGCCGCGAAGTTCGTCGGTGTCACCGGGAGCGTCGGCAAGACCGGGACCAAGGAGTCCCTCGCCCTGGCGCTTGCCGCCATCGCTGAAACCCATGCCAGTGCCGGTAACCTGAACAATCATATCGGCGCCCCACTCAGCCTTTCACGCCTGGCGCCGTCTGCACGCTTCGCCGTGCTGGAAATGGGAATGAACCATGCCGGTGAGATCGCCCCGCTGTCGCGGATGATCCGCCCGCATGTGGCGATCATCACCAATGTCGGCCCGGTACATATCGAGTTCTTTGCAAGCGAACGCGACATCGCGCTTGCCAAGGCCGAGATCTTCGAAGGCATGGAGCCCGACGGGATCGCGGTTCTGAACCGTGACAATGCCTGGTTCGATCTCTTGGCGGAGCGGGCCTTGGAATGCGGTGTCGAACGGATCATCGGATTCGGATCCGGGTCCGAGGCGGAGGTTCGGCTTGTCGATGCGGCCTCGGACAGCGCGGGCAGCCAAATCAGCGTTTCCGTCGCCGGCCGACCGCTTCGCTATCGGATCGACGCGATCGGCGCGCATTGGGCCTTCAATTCCGTAGGCGTTCTGGCGTGCCTTCATGCCCTGGGGCTGGATGTCGCGACCGGCGCCGAGGCCATGCGTGGAATTTCCGCCGGCCGCGGGCGCGGCGGGCAGATCGACGTTTTGCTGCCGGACGGCGGCTCGTTGCGGTTGATCGATGAAAGCTACAACGCCAGTCCGGCGGCCATGCGGGCGGCATTTTCGGTGCTGGGTCTCACCCAACCCGGGGATCGAGGCCGCCGCATCGCGGTGCTCGGCGACATGCGCGAGCTTGGCGACCGGGGCGAGGACCTGCATGCTGGTCTCGCCGAGCCGCTGCTCGCGGCGGCGCCGGACCAGGTTCACACGGTCGGGCCGCTCATGCGGGCGCTTCGCAGCCAGTTGCCGGAGCACCTGCGCGGCGCCCACGGTGATGCCAGTACCGACATCGCGGAAGGCCTTGCAGGCGACCTGCGCGCCGGTGATGTGGTCCTGGTCAAGGGATCGCTTGGAACCAACATGGCGCCGATCGTCGCCGCGATCGAGGCTCTGGCGGAACCGCCGCTCCTCGTGGCCAACGGGCGATAGGGGGCGGCGATGCTTTACAATCTGCTGTTCTCGCTGGCCGACGAATATCAGATCTTCAACCTGTTCCGGTACCTGACCTTCCGGACCGGCGGGGCGATCATGACCGCGTTGCTGATCAGCTTCGTCATCGGTCCCTCGGTGATCAACTGGCTGCGCGCCCAGCAGCGCGAGGGACAGCCGATCCGGGATGATGGTCCGGAAACCCACCTTACCAAAAAAGGCACGCCCACCATGGGTGGCCTGCTGATCCTGATCGCCCTGTCGATTTCGACCCTGCTTTGGGCGGACCTGGGCAACGGATATGTCTGGTCGGTGCTTTTGGTAACCGGCGGATTCGGGCTTGTCGGTTTCGCCGACGACTTTGTGAAGCTCAGCAAGCGGAACCCCAAGGGTTTGCCGGGCCGCCTGAAACTGGTGCTGCAGATCCTGATCGGCGCGGTGGCGGCCTATGCGATTTCCAAGCTTTCCACGCCTTCCGCCGCGCTCGGCCTCAGCGTTCCCTTCCTGAAGGATCTGATGCTGGATCTCGGCTGGTTCTTTTTTCCCTTCGCGATCCTGGTCATGGTCGGCGCGTCCAACGCGGTAAACCTGACAGACGGGCTGGACGGGCTCGCCATCGTGCCGGTGATGATCGCGGGGGCTTGTTTCGCGCTGATCGCCTACCTGGTCGGCAATACCGTGTTCTCGCAATATCTGCAGATCCACCACGTGGCGGGCGCCGGTGAACTGGCGGTGTTCTGCGGCGCGCTGATCGGGGCAGGGCTCGGCTTCCTGTGGTTCAACGCGCCGCCGGCCATGGTCTTCATGGGGGATACCGGCTCGCTTTCCATGGGCGGAGCCCTGGGCGCGATCAGCGTCGTCACCAAACATGAGCTGGTCCTGGCGATCATCGGCGGGCTGTTCGTTCTCGAGACCGTCTCGGTGATCGTGCAGGTCTTCTCCTTCAAGCTCACCGGCAAGCGGGTGTTCCGCATGGCGCCCCTGCACCATCACTTCGAACAGAAGGGATGGGCCGAGCCCACGATCGTCATCCGGTTCTGGATCATCGCCGTCATCCTGGCGCTGATCGGCCTTTCCACCTTGAAGCTGAGGTGAGGCCATGATCCGCGCGCATACCTTCAAGGATCAGACTGTTGCCGTGATGGGCCTCGCGCGTTCGGGCCTGGCGTCGGTGCGCTCGCTCGTCGAAGGCGGTGCCACGGTCCTGGCATGGGACGACAATCAGGTTCGGCGCGACGAGGCGGCTGGACTGGGCGCGGGCATCGTCGATCTGGCGAGCGCCGGGTTCGCGGAGGCGTCGGCCCTGGTCCTCAGCCCCGGCATTCCGCACACGCACCCGGCGCCACATCCGGTCGCCGCGCGGGCACGGCGCGACGGCGTTCCGATCATCGGCGATATCGAGATCCTGGTCCGCTCGTGTCCCGAGGCGCGGATCGTCGGCATCACCGGCACGAACGGCAAATCCACCACGACGGCGCTGATCGGCCATATCCTGACCAAGGCTGGCCTGGCTGTCGAGGTGGGGGGAAATATCGGCCGCGCGGCCCTCGAGTTCCAGACCATGGGCGCCGAGGGCATCTATGTTCTAGAGCTCAGTTCCTATCAGCTTGAACTGGTGCCCTCGCTGGCTTGCGACCGCGCGGTGCTGCTGAACATCTCACCCGACCATCTGGACCGTCACGGCGACCTGATGGGCTATATCGCGGCCAAGCGGCGGATCTTCGAAGGCATGCGCGATGGCGGTGTCGCGGTGATCGGCGAGGATGACGCGGCGGCCCGGTCGCTGGCCGGGGAGGTGGCGTTGACGGCAGGGGTTACCGTCACCCGCATTTCCGGTTTGGATGTCCCGGAGAAGGGCGTCGGCATCAACAAGCGACGGGTCGTATCGGCGGTTCAGGTCAAGCGGCGGAACCTCGTCGATCTTACCAAGGCACGCGCCCTGCCGGGAGCACACAACGCACAGAACGCCGCGGCAGCGACCGCGGTGGCGCTGTCGCTCGGGATCGCCGCGACGGTGATCGGCGAGGCCTTGGTCGATTTCCCCGGCCTGCCGCATCGTCAGGAATTGGTCGGATCCAAGGATGGCGTGGCCTATGTCAACGATTCCAAGGCCACCAACGCGGATGCCGCCGCGCGGGCGCTTGCCTGCTACCCCGCAATCTACTGGATCGCCGGCGGGGTCGCCAAGGAAGGCGGGATCGAGCCGCTCGCGCCATTTTTTCCCGGAATCCGCCGGGTCTTCCTGATCGGAAAGTCCACCGAGACCTTCGCGGCGTCTCTTGAGGGCCGGGTGCCTTACACGGCGGCGGGCACGCTCCGGCGCGCCCTGGACGCGGCGGCGGCCCTGGCGCTTTCGGAAGCGCGCGACGGAGCCACGGTGCTGCTTTCGCCGGCCGCCGCCTCCTTCGATCAGTTCGCGAACTACGAGGCGCGGGGCGATGAGTTCCGCGCCTTGGTCAAGGCATTCCTGAACAACGACCGCGACGATCAGCGGAGGGCGTCATGAGTTCCGTCGCCCGCACGGATACGAGCCTGGTCGGCAAATGGTGGTGGACGGTCGACCGCTGGTCGCTTGGCGCATTGGCGCTGCTGGTAATGTTCGGCGCGCTCATGGTTTTCGCCGCCAGCCCGGCGGTGGCCCTGCGCCTGGACCTTGGCAGCTATCATTTCGTCCAGCGCCAGTTGATGCTGTTGCCGGTCGGCGTTGCTTTCATGTTGGCGTTTTCGCTCCCCGATCCCTTGCAGATCCGGCGGCTCGCCTGCCTGGGTTTCGCCGGATGCGTCGTCCTGATGGTCCTGACGCCGATTTTCGGCGCCGAGATCAAGGGCGCGCGCCGCTGGCTTTCGCTCGGCGGGTTCTCGCTCCAGGCCTCGGAGTTTCTGAAGCCCTGCTTCATCGTCGTCGCCGCGTGGATGTTCGCGGAATGGCGCAGAACGCCCGGCTTTCCGGGACACTGGATCTCCATCGGCCTTTATCTGATGGTGGTCGGCCTGCTGCTGGCACAACCGGATCTGGGCCAGACGGTGGTCGTTACCGCGGTCTGGTTCGGTCAGTTCTTTCTCGCCGGATTGCCGACGGCCCTGGTTGTTTCCCTGATCGGGACCGGAGCGGTCGGCCTTGTCGGAGCCTACTTCCTGTTCTCGCATGTGCGGGACCGTGTCGACCGGTTCCTCGATCCCGCGGGCAGCGACACCTATCAGGTCGACCGTTCGCTGGAGGCCTTTGCGAATGGCGGTCTCATGGGTACCGGGCCGGGTGAGGGCGAGGTCAAGGGATTGCTGCCCGACGCCCATGCGGATTTCGTCTTCGCCGTCGCCGGCGAGGAATTCGGCGCGATCGTCTGTCTCTTGCTTATCCTGGTCTTCGGCTTCCTGGTGCTGCGGGGATTCCTGAGGCTGATCTCGGAGTCCGATCTGTTCATTCTGATCGCCGCCGCCGGCCTTTTGGCACAGCTCGGCCTGCAATCCTTCGTGCATATGGCGTCGTCCCTGCAACTGATCCCGGCCAAGGGCATGACCCTGCCTTTCATCAGCTATGGCGGCTCCTCGCTTCTCGCGCTTTCGATCGGCATGGGCATGATGCTCGGGCTGACTCGGCGCCGGCCCGGCCGGGGAGGCGTGTCATGACCGCCCGCCGGATCGCACTCGCCGCAGGGGGCACCGGAGGGCATGTCTTCCCGGCGCTGAGCCTTGCCGAGGCGCTTTGCGGGCGCGGCCACCATGTCCTGGTATTGACCGATCAGCGCGGCGATGCGTTCGATGTCGCCGATGCGCCGTGGACGGTGGCGAAAATTCGTGCCGCCAGTCCCACTACGGGCGGGCTCGCGGCCAAGCTCGCCGCGATGGCCCAGCTCGGTCTCGGCGTCCTCGACTCGTGCCGTGCGATCAAGACTTTCCAGGCGGACGCAATTGTCGGTTTCGGCGGATATCCGTCGGTTCCGGCCGTTCTCGCCGGATCATGGTTGAACAAGCCAGCGATCTTGCACGAGCAGAACGCCGTGCTGGGTCGCGCCAACAGATGGTTGGTCAACCGGGCCGCGGTGATCGCGACATCGTTCGATGTGACCGTCGGCGCCGGCGGCGGCCAACCGGTGGAGCGGACCGGCAATCCGGTTCGCGCCGCGATCCTCGCGCACCGCGAGACGCGCTATGACGAACCTGCCAGCGGCGGCGATATCCGGCTCTGCGTCTTCGGCGGAAGCCTCGGCGCCCGTGTCTTCTCGGATCTGGTGCCGGCGGCGCTGGCGTTGCTGCCGGCCGGGCTTCGCCAGCGGATCTCACTGGTCCAGCAATGCCGTCCGGAAGACCTGAGCCGGGTTTCGCAGGCCTATGCGGGTCTGGGGCTGCGGGCGGAGATCCAATCCTTCTTCGCGGATATTCCGGAGAGGCTGGCCGCGGCGCATCTGGTGATCGCCCGCGCCGGCGCATCGACCATATCCGAACTCGCCGTGATCGGCAGACCTTCGATTTTGGTCCCGTATCCCCATGCCATGGACGACCATCAGAGCCGTAACGCCTCGGCGATGGAAAGCGCGGGCGGCGGCTGGATGATGCCGGAAAGCGACCTGTCCCCCGAAACGCTCGCCGCGCGCCTCGCCGCGTTGTTCTCCGATCCGTCGGTCCTGGCGCGCGCGGCGGATGCGGCTTGGGCGTTCGGCATTCCCGACGCCACTGGCCGGCTCGCGGACCTGGTGCTGCGGACCGTTGCCGCCCGAGCCGGTGACGCGGTCTCTCCGGTCACCAAGAGCAGCGACAATCATGGCTCCCATCCCGCGGAACGGAGGGCCTTGGCATGAGGCAGCTTCCCCTCACCATCGGCACCCTGCATTTCGTCGGCATCGGCGGCATCGGCATGAGCGGCATCGCCGAAGTGCTGCACAATCTCGGCTATCAGGTACAGGGCAGCGATCTGACCGAAAACCCGAACGTGCGCCGGCTGATGAATCTCGGAATCAAGGTTTTCGTCGGGCAGGTGGCGGAAAATGTCGCGGATGCCTCGATCGTCGTGGTGTCGACAGCGATCAAGCCGAACAATCCCGAACTCCTTGCTGCAAGGGAACGCTTGCTGCCGGTGGTTCACCGCGCCGAGATGCTGGGCGAGTTGATGCGGCTCAAATGGTCGATCGCCTGCGCTGGAACCCACGGCAAGACCACGACCACGTCGCTGGTCGCGGCGATGCTGGACGCGGCGGGTCTGGATCCGACGGTGATCAATGGCGGCATCATCAATTCCTATGGCACCAATGCCCGGATCGGCGACGGCGAATGGATGGTGGTGGAGGCTGACGAGTCCGACGGCAGTTTCAACCGGCTGCCGGCAACCATCGCGGTGGTCACCAACATCGACCCGGAACATCTCGATTTCCATGGGTCCTTCAAGAACCTGCAGGAAGCGTTCCGGGCCTTCGTCGCGAATATCCCGTTCTACGGCTTCGCGACCATGTGCATCGACCATCCGACGGTCCAGGCGCTGATTCCGAGGGTGTCGGACCGGCGCATAATCACCTACGGCATGTCGCCCCAGGCGGATATCCGCGGCTCCAACATGTCGCTGACCCCGGCCGGCTCACGCTTCACCGTGACCATGAAGGATCGGGTGCGCGGAACCGAAACCGTCATCCGGGATCTCACGTTGCCCATGTACGGCGCCCATAACGTGCTGAACGCCCTGGCGGCGGTGGCGGTCGCACACGAGATGGGCATGTCCGAGGATCTGGTTCGCGCCGGTCTGGCGAATTTCCAGGGCGTGAAGCGCCGCTTCACCAAGACCGGCGAATCCCACGGCATCACGGTCATCGACGATTACGGCCACCATCCGGTTGAAATATCCGCGGTGTTGAGCGCCGCCCGATCCGCCTGTCCGGACGGACGCATTACGGCGGTGGTGCAGCCGCACCGCTATACCCGTCTGTCGGACCTGTTCGAGGATTTCTGCGGCTGTTTCAACAATGCCGACAACGTGATCGTCGCCGATGTCTACGCGGCCGGCGAGGATCCGATCGAAGGCGCCGACCGGGACAGCCTGGTGGCCGGTCTCAGAGCCCGAGGCCATCGGCATGTCTATGCCTTGCAGGATCCCGTGGAACTCGCTGCACGGGTCGCCGATATCGCGGCGGCGGGCGATTTCGTGGTCTGCCTCGGGGCCGGAAACATCACGAATTGGGCGCAGGCCCTGCCGGGTGAACTGGATCACATCCTCGGCGCCGAACCGGCGGGCGGGCGCAAAAGCCAGTCTGTGGTCACGCCGCTCAACCAGAATCAACCGGCCGCCACTCCCTCCTCCGAGGTGAAACGATGATGGCGGCCCAGAAAATTCTCGACGACGGCTCGGAACGGCTCCTCGAGCGGCTGCCGGAGGTTCGGGGGCGCTATTCCGAAAATGTCGAGATGGCACCTTTCACGTGGTTCCGCGTGGGCGGCGCAGCGGAAGTCGTGTTCCGTCCGGCCGACGCGGAGGATCTTGCGGTTTTCCTCGCCGCCAAGCCGGCCGACGTCCCGGTAACGGTGATCGGGGTCACCTCGAACCTTTTGGTTCGTGACGGCGGTATCCCGGGGGTCGTGATCCGGCTGGGCAAGGAGTTCGCGGCAGTCGAATTTTTGCCGAACCGGGTCCGCATCGGCGCGGCCATGCTGGATGCCAATGCGGCTCTGGCGGCGCTCCGTCACGGGCGCGCCGGATTGGAGTTCCTGAGTGGAATTCCGGGGAGCATCGGCGGTGGCCTCAGGATGAATGCCGGCGCCTATGGCCGCGAATTCAAGGACGTGCTCATCGAGGCGGAAGCGGTCGACGGCGCGGGCCGGGCGCACCGGACGAAGGCGACCGATCTGGACATGGGTTACCGCCATTGCGGCGCGCCGGCCGACTGGATCTTCACCTCGGCGCTTTTCGCGGCTCCGGACGGCGAGATCAGCGAAATCGAGCGCCGCATCGCGGACATTCGCTATGCCCGCGAGGCCAGCCAGCCGATCCGCGCGCGCACCGGCGGCAGCACCTTTGCCAACCCCGACGGCGGCAAGGCCTGGGAGCTTATCGATGCTGCCGGATGCCGGGGATTGCGGGTCGGCGGCGCCATGGTCTCGGAACTGCACTGCAATTTCCTCATCAATACCGGATCCGCGAGCGCCGCGGATCTGGAAGCGCTCGGAGAGGAAGTCCGGCGCCGGGTGATGGATGCAAGCGGCGTGTCATTGCGTTGGGAAATCAGGCGGATTGGGGAGCCAGGGAACGGCAAGGAGAAGCTCCCATGAATGCGAACAAACATGTGGCCGTGCTGATGGGCGGCTGGTCGGCTGAGCGGGAGGTCTCGCTTTCCACGGGCACCGCTTGCGCCAAGGCACTCAGGACCGCCGGGTACAAGGTCACCGAGGTCGATGTTGATCGCAAGGTCGCTCAGACCCTGGCGAGACTGGCGCCGGATGTCTGTTTCAACGCCCTGCACGGCCCGATCGGCGAGGACGGTAATATCCAAGGGCTGCTCAACATCATGGGGCTCCCCTATACCCATAGCGGTGTCCAAGCCTCGGCCGTCGCCATGGATAAGCCCTGGGCCAAGCAGATCTTCGCCAGCGCCGGACTGCGCTGCCCGGAGGGAATGGTCTGTTCGGTGGAGGACACGCTCGCGAGCGCGGTCTACGAGCCGCCCTATGTGGTGAAGCCGCTGAACCAGGGCTCAAGTGTCGGCGTGCATATCGTCAGGCCGGGCGACAACCATCCGCCGGTTTCCAGCGGCTGGTCCTACGGCGATCAGGTGCTGGTCGAGAAATATATCGCCGGCCGGGAACTCACCGTCGGCGTTTTCGACGGCGAGCCGTTCTGCGTTACCGAGATCACCTCCGACCGCGGCTTCTACGACTACCACGCCAAATACCAGACAGGCGGCTCGATCCACGTTCTTCCGGCTGAACTACCGGATGAAATCACCGAGGAAGCGCTGTCGATGGCAACCCGCGCGCACACGCTGCTCGGATGCCGGGGGGTCACCCGGTCCGACTTCCGCTACGACGATACGCAGAAGCGAGTGGGTGACCTCTATCTGTTGGAAATCAATACACAACCCGGAATGACCGCGACGTCGCTCGTGCCGGAACAGGCGGCCTATCGGGGCATGGCTTTCCCGGAATTGGTGTCGCGCATGGTGGAGGAAGCCAGATGCGATCTGTAAGCAAAGGCAAAAAGCGGGAACCTGCATTGTCGAAAGCCGGACGCGGCGCCGCCAATCGCGCGCGCTCCTGGATGCGCCGCCTGCCGACGCGCGTGGCGGTTCTTTCAACCCTATGCGCGGCGACGCTCTCCGGTGTAGGCGGCGCCGGATGGCACGCGGTGAATAGCGGGATGGCGGAACGTCTTCTCTCCTCGGCGCAAGCTGCTCTTCTGGATGCGAGCAAGGCCGGTGGTCTGGTGGTCCGTCATGTGATGGTGATCGGGCGCGACCGGACCGAGCGGTCCGAATTGCTTCGGGCGATCGGCATTGCCACCGGCGACCCGATCCTGAGTTTCGATCTGAACCTCGCCTACGCAAACGTGGCGGGTCTCGCCTGGGTGAAGGAAGCGCGGATCGAGCGGCGGCTTCCGGACACGGTCTTCGTCAGCCTGATCGAGCGCGAGCCGATGGCCTTGTGGCAGCGGGACGGCAAGCTGCACGTGATCGATCTCGACGGCGGGGTGATTCCCGACCGGGACATCGCCAAGTTCGGGCATCTGCCGATCGTCATCGGCGAGGATGCGCCGGCACGTGCCAGAGCGGTTCTGGCGATGCTGGCGGGCGAGCCGGAGCTCGGCCAGCGCGTGCGCGCCATCACCTGGGTCGGCGCGCGCCGCTGGGATGTGCAGGTCGATGACCGGATCAACATCCAGCTTCCCGAAAAGGACCCGAGCAGCGCCTGGGCGCAGCTCGCGAGGATGGAGCGCGAGCACGGCGTGCTGCGGCGCGACGTGGTCACGATCGATATGCGGCTTCGCGACCAGTTGGTCGTTCGCGTGGCGCCGGCGGCGGCGGCCCGCAAGCGCGACCGCGGCCGCGATACCTGAGGTGCGTGAGGAAGGGAGACGACGGCGGTGAAAAGAACCTTGGCGAAATCGAAGGGCGATCTGATCGTCGCGCTCGACATAGGATCGACCAAGACTTGTTGCTTTGTGGCGCGGGTGGGCGAGGCTCGACCTTCCGAGACACATGCGCCGCTCACCGGTGTCCGCATTCTCGGCATCGGGCATCAGGTGGCCAAGGGTGTCCGCAACGGCGCGGTCATCGATATGGACGCGGCTGAAACCGCGATCCGGCGCGCCGTTCACGCCGCCGAGACGATGGCCAAGGAGACCGTCACTCGGGTTTTCGTAAACCTTTCAGGCGGCTATCCGATGTCGCGGACCTTCGGTGTCGAGGTGTCGATCGCCGGACACGCGGTTGGCGATGTCGATCTGCGCCGGGTTCTCGGACAAGGGCGCGCGGTCGAGATAGAGCCGGACCGCGATCTCATTCATTCGATCCCCGTGGGCTTCTCGATCGATGGGAACCGGGGCATTCGCGACCCCCGCGGCATGGCCGGTCAGAAGCTCGGGGCACATATCCATCTGGTGACGGCGGCGTCGGGACCGGTGCGCAACCTCGCCATGGTCGTCCAGCGCTGTCATTTGGATATTGACGGTTACGTCGCCTCGCCCTACGCATCGGGCCTGTCCTGCCTGGTCGAGGACGAAATGGATCTCGGCGTGACCTTGATCGACATGGGCGGCGGTACGACCACCATCGCCGTGTTTTTCGGCGGCAGCGTCGTCTACACCGATGTGGTTCCGGTCGGCGGCGGCCATGTGACCAATGATATAGCGCGGGGTCTGTCGACGCCGATCGCCGAGGCCGAGCGGCTGAAGACGCTCTTCGGCTGCGCGACGCTTTCGCCCCTCGACGACCGCGAGACTCTGGAGGTGCCGCAGGTCGGCGAGGACGCCGACGCGCTGCCGAACCAGGTCCAGAAATCAATGCTCATCCGCATCATCCAGCCGCGGCTGGAAGAGATCTTCGAACTGGTCAAAACCCGTTTGGAGCAGTCCGGCTTCGACAAGATCGCCGGACGGCGCGCCGTATTGACGGGCGGCGCGAGCCAGATGCCGGGTCTTCGCGACTTGGCGCAACGCATCCTGGATAAGCAGGTCCGTCTGGGCCGGCCGATCCGGATAAACGGATTGGCGGACGCGGCCACCGGGCCCGCGTTTTCGACCTGCGCGGGGCTCTTGGCCTACGCCGTCGATCCAGGTTTCGACGTTCCCGAAATCGGGCGCGCCGACAAGGTGGAGCCGGCCGGCATGCTCGGCAAGGTCGGCTCATGGCTGAGGGAGAACTTCTAATGACAAGTAAACAAACCCTGCACGCGGTGGTCGCCTCCAACGGCGCCTGCCTCGGACGGCCGGTGATCCTGTCGACCGTCGTCCGATCAACGAAAACCGACAGTACCACGTCCCGCAAACGCGCCCGCGCGCTCGATCAAGCCCGCAATCACACGACCCGGAGGGTATAATGACCATCAATTTCTCAGTGCCGCATGACGAACACGAACTGAAGCCGCGGATCACCGTGATTGGGGTCGGTGGCGCGGGCGGCAATGCCGTCAACAACATGATCCGCTCCAACCTTGAAGGCGTGGAATTCATCGTCACCAATACCGATGCCCAGGCGCTCAGCCAGTCCTTGGCCGACCGCCGGCTCCAGCTTGGCGAGACGGTGACCCAGGGTCTCGGCGCGGGGTCCCGCCCGGATGTGGGCAAGGCCGCCGCCGAAGAGGCGATGGAAGAGCTGATCGCCGAACTCGGCGACAGCAACATGGTGTTCATCACCGCCGGAATGGGCGGCGGCACCGGCACCGGCGCGGCGCCGGTCATCGCGCAGGCCGCGCGCGAGCGGGGTATCCTGACGGTCGGTGTCATCACCAAGCCGTTCCATTTCGAGGGCGCGCACCGGATGCGCACCGCCGAGGCGGGGATTGAGGAGCTGTCGCAATATGTCGACACCCTGATCATCATCCCGAACCAGAACCTGTTCCGCATCGCGAACGAGAAGACGACTTTCGCCGATGCCTTTCACATGGCGGACAACGTTCTGCATCAGGGCGTGCGCGGGGTGACCGATCTCATGGTGATGCCCGGCCTGATCAACCTCGACTTTGCCGACATTCGTACGGTGATGAGCGAGATGGGCAAGGCGATGATGGGAACCGGCGAGGCCGATGGCGAGAAGCGGGCGATCGAGGCGGCGGAATCGGCGATCAGCAATCCGCTGCTCGACGACATGTCGATGAAGGGCGCGCGCGGTGTGCTGATCAACATCACCGGCGGCATGGATATGACCCTGTTCGAGGTGGACGAGGCCGCGAACCGGATCCGCGAGGAAGTCGATGCCGATGCCAATATCATCTTCGGCTCGACATTCGATGAGAAGCTCGACGGCAAAATGCGGGTCTCGGTGGTCGCGACCGGCATCGCGGCCGAGGGCCTGGCCGCCAAGCCGCGCCCGCAGATGACTCTGGTGTCCAGCCGGCCGAAGCAGGAGCCGGCTCCGGTTCCGGCCGCCGCTGCGACCGCGGTGACGATGAGCACGGCGGACGAACCCGAGGCTGAACCGGCGTTGCGTACCGGAACCGATGACATGCCGGTCAGCATCGATGCGGTTTCCACCACCATGAACTTGGCCGAGGACAATGTCGCGGCAACCACGGATGGAGCGCGGCAGTCGCCCGAGCCGGCGGAAACCTACGGCAGTTCGGCCGAAGCGATCGTGGACGATCTGCCGATGGCCGAGGCGCCCAAGTCCGAAATCCAGACCAAGAGCGGCTCCGGCGTCCAGGCCGAGACGGTTCGTGCTTCGGTTGCCGAGACCATCGCGGCGCGGACCTCGGCTCCGACCCCGGTCAAGCCGGTGATTTCGCGTCCGAGCGATGATCCGTTCGTCGCGCCGCCCCCGGCGGTGGCACCGCGCAACGCGGGTAGCGAGCCGGCGGCGTCGGCCGATCCCTTCGGCGCCGCCGCGATGGCCAATGCCGGTGGAGCGGCGGTGAAGACGCCGACTTTGTTCCAACGGGTGACCGGCATGGGTCGCAAGCCCCGGGAGGAGGCGGAAACCAAGACCGAACCGACGGCCGGTACTTCGGCAACCATCGCGGCTCCCGCGCCCGCCACGCCTGTGGCGAGCAAGCCGGCGGCGGAACAGCCCAAATTGGGGCCGCTCGACCGGGCGGACCGGGTTACGGCGAGCAGCGCGGATGACGACCTGCTCGACATTCCGGCTTTCCTGCGCCGTCAGGCAAATTAACAAAGCGGGAATTTATCAAGTGATTGCAGTGAGTTAAATTGTAACACTCGGTAACAAAAGGTGATTTGAGGGGCCCCGCGGGTATTGCTAAATCTGCGGGGCCTTTCGATGCCTACGAAAGAATAGAACAACCATGGCTACAAGGCATCCAGGGCGGGGTTCTAGGGACAAGCGGTACATGAATTTCATGAAAGTTGAGCCGGGTGCGGGAATCGTGCGTCAACGCACGCTGAAGAACGCCATTCCCTGCCGGGGCGTCGCGTTGCACAGTGGTGTCGACTGCAACATGACCATCCGGCCCGCCGATCCCGATCATGGTATCGTTTTCGTGCGAACCGACGTCACCGATCGCGACAATCTGGTTCCGGCCCGTTGGGACCGGGTGTCGAGCACGACCCTTTGCACGACTCTCAGCAATGAGGATGGTGTTTCGATCGCGACGGTCGAACATCTCATGGCGGCCCTGGCCGGGTGCGGGATCGACAACGCGCTGATAGAGATCGACGGCCCCGAAGTACCGATCATGGACGGCAGTTCGGCGCCTTTCGTCATGCTGTTTGAGTGCGCCGGCTCGATCGAGCAGGAGGCGTCGCGCCGGTTGCTTCGCGTCTTGAAACCGGTGACGGTGAAAGACGGCGATTGCGGCGTGACGGTTCTGCCGGCATCGGACTTTTCGGTGGAATTCGAGATTGATTTCGAATCCGAGGCGATCAGCGAACGGTCGTTGGACATCCGCCTGGTGAATGGCACCTTCAACGAGACCATCAGCCGGGCCCGGACCTTCGGTTTTCTGGAAGATATCGACCGCTTGCGGGCCGCTGGCCTTGCCCTCGGCGGGTCCTTGGACAACGCGGTCGTCGTCGACGGTGACCAGGTGTTGAACGAAGGCGGGCTGCGTTTCGAGGATGAATTCGTGCGGCACAAGATTCTCGACTGTGTCGGTGATTTTTATCTTGCGGGCGGTCCCATGCTGGCCCGTGTGGTGGCTCACAAATCCGGGCACGGCTTCAACAACAAGCTTCTAAGAGCACTGTTCGCCGATGAAAGCGCCTGGGAGTGGACGACGCTCAATGAGAGCGAGATGGCCGATTGGCACCGCGAGGCGCCGCTAGCTGCCACCGCCTGAAGCATGGCCGCGAACGGTGCGCCGTTCTCCCTATTTCGTTGGGTAATTCCGAAAGAGCCGCCGCCGGGTTCCGCTTCACGTGAGGACGTGCGCGGTTCCGTGCTTGACGGGCAACCGCGACCATGATGGAACCTCGGAGTTCGTGCCCCGAGCGCGATCGCGTCAAACTCCAAACAGGATCATGAAACCGGAAACCTGGATCAGCAGGTTCCTTCGCGGAACCTACGGCAACGCTTATCTGTTGCTGACGATTTGCGCCATGTGCTGGGGCGGCAATGCCATCGCCGGCCGCTTCGCCGTGGGCGAGATCTCGCCGATGCTGCTGACCATGTTCCGCTGGCTCGGCGTCGCGATCTTGGTATGGTCCTTCGCCGGGGCCAAGATTCTGGAGGAGGCGCCGGTTCTCAAGGCCAATCTGGGCTATTTCCTGATCATGGGGGCGATCGGCTTTTCGGGCTTCAACATCCTGTATTATGTCGCCGCTCATTCGACCACCGCGATCAATCTCGGGATTCTGCAGGGAGCGGTGCCGATCTGCGTGCTGATCGGAGCGTTCGTCGCCTACCGCACGCCGATCACCCTGGTGCAGTTTCTGGGGATCGTGATCACCGTCCTCGGCGTCACCGTGGTGACGGTCAAGGGCGAGCCGGGGAACCTGTTCCACCTGGTCTTCAATATCGGCGACCTGCTGATGCTGGCGGCCTGTTTCGTCTATTCGATCTACGCGGTGCTTCTGCGCAAGCGTCCGGAGGTGACGGGGCTTGCCATGTTCGCGGTCATGTCGGTCTCGGCCCTTGTCGCCAGCCTGCCGTTCGTGCTCTGGGAATTGCTGTCGGACAGCCTCGTTTGGCCGCATGGGAGCGCCTGGTTGATCGTCGCATTCGTGGTGCTGTTTCCGTCCTTTACCTCGCAGCTTTTCTTCATGCGCGGGGTGCAGTTGATCGGACCCGGCAGGGCAGGGGTGTTCATCAATATGGTGCCGATCTTCGCCTCGGCGTTCAGCGTCCTGCTGCTCGGTGAACATTTCGCGGTCTACCATGCCGTGGGCATGGCCCTCGTCCTCGGCGGAATCTGGGTCGCCGAGCGCGCCCGTTCCGCGACGTGATATCTGCGGGCGGGCGATACGCGCACACTGACGCGGCGATCGTCACGCGATAAGCTGCGGGCCGAACATATTGGGGAGCCTGCCGTCATGAGCCGAGTTCGCGTCGAAACCAAGGGACCCGTCAAGACGGTGACCCTGTGCCGTCCGGAAAAACGCAACGCCATGGACAGCGAGATGCTGGATGCGCTGTACGACGTTTTCACCGCGAAACCGGACGCCAATGACAGGGTGATCGTTGTCCGCGGCGAGGGGCCGTCCTTCTGCGCCGGCATCGACCTCGCGGAACGCCAGCGCAAACCGTCGACGGGTAACGAAAGCCCGGTCGAAAGGGTGTTTCACGCGATCGAGATGAACCCATTGCCGACCGTTGCGGTGGTACAGGGCGCGGCGATCGCCGGAGGATGCGAACTGGCGCTGCATTGCGAGTTCGTGGTGGCGGCGGAAACCGCGCGCTTCGGGATGTCGCTGGCCCAGATCGGCCTCGCGCCAACTTGGTTCCTGGCCAAGAAGCTGATGGAAGTGGCCGGGCCCGTAGGGACACGCGAGATCCTCATGCTGGGCGATCCGAAGCCGGCGACCTGGATGGCTGAGCGGGGTATCATCTGCCGCGCGGTGCCCGAGGCACAACTCGAGGCCGAGGCCCAAAAAATCGTCGACCGTCTGGCCGCCAACGCGCCGCTGTCTCTGCGGGCGATCAAGGCGCTGATCGTCCGGGAATTGGCGTTCCGCGACGGGATCGAACACCGTGATATCGATGCCATGGTGAGCGCGGCCCGCGGCAGCAACGATGCCAAGGAAGGCATCGCGGCGCGTCTGGAAAAGCGCGCGCCGGTCTTTTCCGGCACCTGAGGGAGGCGGGAATGGCGGTACGCCTCAACAAGCCCTGGCGTGATCTCAACGCCGGGAGTCTTGCCCGGGTCACTGGACATCTCGGGGTCTATCAGTTGGCCAATGACGCCGGCGAAATTCTCTATATCGGTGTTGCAGGTGGCCGGACGCGGTATGGCCTGAAGGGCGAGATCGCCAAGGTCCTGGAGGCCCCGCCGCCCGGCGCCACGAAGTTTCGCTTTGAGGTCAACATGGCCTACCGGACCCGGCATGCCGAACTGCTTGAGGCCTATATGCATGATTTCGGCGGCCTGCCCGAGGCGAATACCGATATCGACCCGCGCATGCTGGGCCGCTTGCGGCCCGGTGGAGGACCGGGATGAGGCGGGCTCTCGGTGCCAAAGTGAGGTTTACCAGGGCAACCTTCAACAATTTCGGCAGACAGGACCCTTCGAGATGGCGCTCGCGCGCCTCCTCAGGGTGAGCCTTTAAATTGATGCACTCACCCTGAGGAGGGCCGCGAGGCCCGTCTCGCGGGTCCTGTCAACCAGCAATTCCGATGATTTGAGTAACCACTAGGCTCGATAAATAAAGGAACTTCGCCATGGATTTCGCGCTCACCGAGGAACAGACGATGATCGTCGACATGGTCCGCCGCTTCGTGCGCCAGGAAATCCTGCCGCTCGAGGAGAACATGGACCCGGATGCCGACGAGCTGGAGCCCGAAATCCTCGCCGGGTTGGTGGAGAAGACCAAGGCGATGGGGCTGTACGGCCTCGACACGCCGCCGGAATATGGCGGTCCCGACATCGACATGGTGACCCGGGTGCTGATCGCCATTGAATGCTCGCAGCATCGCGGCGGTCTTTATACCCCGTGTTACGGCGCTTTCGGCGGAGCCCGCCAAGCCCAGTTATTCGAGGCGACGGAGCAGCAAAAGGAAAAATATCTCTATCCCATGCTGCGGGGCGAAAAGAAGGTGTTCTTCGGCCTGTCGGAACCATCGGGCGGCAGTGATCCGGCCCGCGCGATCCAAACCCGGGCGGTACGGGACGGCAACGATCATTGGGTCCTGAACGGCACTAAGCTCTGGATCAGTGGCGCGGACCGGGCGGATTACGGCCTGGTCTTCGCACGGACCGGGGGCGCGGGCCGCTCCGGCGTGTCGGCCTTCATCGTCGAGACCCAGTGGGAAGGCTTCAAGGTGGCGCGCATCGTCCACACTCTGCGCTCCTCGAAATACGCGACGGAAATCCAGATGGATAACCTGCGGGTGCCGGCCGAGAACATGTTGGGCGAGGAGGGCGGCGGTTTCGCGATCGCCAATGACCGTCTCGCCCGTCAACGGGTTCCCTATGCCGCGGAGTGCCTGGGTCCGGCGATCAAGGCGCACGAGATGGCGACCGAATATTCCAAGATCCGGGAAACCTTCGGCGCGCCGCTTTCCTCGCGTCAGGGGATTCAGTGGATGCTGGTCGAGAACGAGATCGACATTCGCGCCGCGCGGTTGCTGGTGCTGGATGCCGCCGCCAAGGCGGACCGGGGAGAGCCTTTCCGGACCGAGTCGGCGATCGCCAAGCTGGTCTGCTCGGAAAGCGCCTTCAAGATCGTCGACCGGTCGATGCAGATCCATGGCGGGCTCGGCGTCGCCAAGGATCTGCCGCTGGAGCGCTGGTTCCGGGAGATGCGCATCCGGCGCGTCGGCGAGGGGCCGAGCGAGGTGCAGAAGCACGTGATCGCCCGGGACATCATCGGCGGATCGTTGCGCTAGATGGCGGTGATGGGGACTTCTGAGGCGCGCTGGCCCCTGGAGGGAGTCAAGGTTCTCGACCTCGGGCAGATCTACAACGGACCCTATGCCGGTTTCCTGCTTGCCCATGCCGGCGCTGATGTGGTCAAGGTCGAACCGCTCCGGGGAGAGGTGTTGCGCCAACGGGGAGGTGGATCGGTGCCGCTGTCCTTTGCGATGCTGAACACCAACAAGCGGGGCCTCGCGATCGATCTGAAAAACGCCGAGGGCAAGCAACTGCTGATCGACCTGGTGGGCAAGGCGGACGTCCTGCTGGAGAATTTCGCTCCTGGCGCGATGGACCGGCTGGGCCTCGGCGCCGAGGTTCTGATGGCGGCGAACCCGCGGCTGATCTACGCCTCCAGTACCGGATACGGCCTGTCCGGCCCGTCGCGCGACAATTTGGCGATGGATCTGACGGTGCAGGCGGTCGGCGGGGTGATGAGCGTCAACGGCCCGCCGGATGGCCCACCGATGAAGGCCGGTCCGGCGCTCTGCGATTTTCTCGGCGGCGTGCATCTCTATGCCGGGATCGTGACCGCACTGTTCGAACGGTCGGTCACCGGCCGCGGCCGTCTGGTCGAGGTCGCCATGCAGGAGGCGGTCTATCCGGTGCTCACCTCGAACGTGGCGAGCATGCACAAGAACGGCGGCAAGCCGCCGCCCCGGCGCGGCAACCGGCATCCGACCCAGGGGTCAGCGCCCTATAACGTCTACCCGGCACGCGATGGCCATATCGCCATCATCTGTGTGCAGGATGCCCATTGGACAAGCCTGCTGAAGGTGATCGGACGGGAGGATCTGACCGACGATCCCCGTTTTGCGACCCAGGCGCTGCGGGGCCGGAATGACGAAGTCATCGACGCGTTGGTCGAGGGGTGGACCAGAAGCGTCGGCAAGCATGAAGCCGCCGAGATCCTGCGGGCGAACCGGGTTCCCGCGGCGCCTGTGCGGGATCTCGTGGAGGTAACCGGCGACGCACACATGCATGAGCGCGGCATGCTTCAGGACATCAGTCACCCGACCATGGGAGAGGTGGTGTTGCCGACCAGCCCGTTGCGTTTCCACGGCAGTCCGGAGCCCGTCATTCGACTGGACCCGGAAATCGGCGGCGACACCGATGCGGTCCTATATGAGTGGCTTGACCTTAAGGAAGAGCGGTTAAAGCTACTGCGCAAGGCTGGCGCGATTGGTTGATTTTACGGACTTTCAACGGGTTTTCACGTAGATAGAGCGTATGAAGTCCGAGGATCTCAAAGCTTCTTCAATGTCAGGTTTCGATAGCAAGGCCTTTCTGTCGGCATTGGCGAAAGGGGACCTGAAGGCCGCTTCGGCTCTGCACGCCTACGGAGATGAAAGTTTCGCGTGGCGATTGGGGAAGGCCAATCTCGCCTACCATTTGGGGCGGGCTCCGGAGGCTCTGCGTCTTTTGAAAGAACTGGCCGAAGAGGGCAATCAACATCCGACAATCCCCTTCCTCGAAGGTGCGGTTCATCAGTCCCGGGGGGATTGGTTCGACAGCGTCAAGGCATACCGCCGGGCAACGCTGCTGCGGCCGAACTGGTTTCGTGCGCTAGAGGCAATGGGGTGTTCTCTCGTGAATTTGAAACAGTTTCGCGGTGCAGTCGGCGTCTTGCGTCGCGCTCGGATACTCGGGGCGCTCAGTGCCGACGGGGAATTCGGGCTCGGAATCGCGCTCATCAGGAATGGTGATATCGACACCGCAGTCCCGCACCTGCATGGAGCTTTGCGCCTGGCGGCGGATCCGTCATTGCTCTTTGAACAGCTCAGCGGCGTCTTGGTTGCAGCGAGTCTTGGCGATGCGCTTGCCGCCGATGAGCTCATGTTATTGCATCGCGCAATCGGCAAAGTCTTCGAGGACAGTATTTGCCAGCGGCGTCATTCGCGGTCGAACCGGGAAAAGCGGCGCCTCAAGGTTGCCTATATCACACCGAATCTAAGGGCACACGTGCTCTCGCCGTACATAGAACCGGTGTTGCGATTGCACGATCGCCGGAAGGTCCATGTTTCTGTCTATGCCCATGTACCGGAACCCGATCACGTCACCAAACGCCTGATCTCCATGTCCGACGCTTGGACATTTATTCATGAGATGTCGGATGACGCCGTCGCGGACCGCATCGTGGCCGACGAGATCGATATTCTGGTCCACTTGATGGGGTATTGGGAAAACAACAGGCTGCCGATCATCGCCAGAAAGCCAGCGCCGATCCAGGTATCCTACCTGTGTCAGTCTCCCACCACCGGCCTGTCCGCCGTGGATTACGCGATTGTCGACCAGTGGGTCGATGGGGACGGTGGAGTAACTCGGATGGCGAGCGAGACGGCGGTTGCCTTGAACACCGGCTTTCAGATCAGCAGTTATGATCTGGCGCCACCGATTTCCGAGGCTCCACCAATGCTTACACGCGGATTTCCGACTTTCGGAAGTTTTAAGAATCCCGCCAAAATCAGTGATGCTACTTTAAATCTCTGGGCGGAAAGCCTGCAAATCCTCGGCACCGCGCGCTTGCTTGTAAAAGGTAAAGGCCTGGACATGCCGGACGCTCGAGCCGCGTTCCGTGCAAGGTTCCGGAATCAGGGTGGTCCCGTCGATCGGCTCGATTTCGCCGGATGGGTGCAAAGCGGTTCTTTCCTGGATGTCTATAACGAGGTCGATGTAGCACTCGATTCGACTCCGTTTACCGGTGGGCGAACGACTCTGGATGCCATTTGGATGGGAGTACCGGTCGTAACACTGATCGGATCGCTCCCGCATGGCCGTTACAGCTAAAGCCACCTCATGCGTGTCGGAGCGGCTGAACTATGCGCTGAAACGGCGGAGCAGTATGTCCGGATTGCTCATGAACTTTGCGGTGACCCAAACCGATTGACGGCGTATCGCAGGACGCTTCGCCCAGCGTTGCGGGCCTCACCGATATTTGATCACGTGGGGCACATCGCGGAGTTGGAGGATGTCTACCACTGGATGTGGCGCCGCTTTGAAGGCGCGGGATAAACTACTGGGCGGCTGGCGGGTGCCGCGTCGCGCGCATCCGCCATCAGGATCGGTTACGCTGTCCCGGAAATCGCAGACAGAGTTGTTTGGAGTTTGAAAATGTACGAGAAGCATAACCTTTCGGTTCTCGGCAGCGAGATGGAAACGCTGGTGTTCCGGCCGCAAGGAGAGGGGCCGCATCCGGCTCTGATTGTCTGTCAGCATATCCCGGTGGCGCATGCGGGCCTTGAAACCGATCCCTGGCAGATCGGCGTGGGCGAACGGCTGGCCAAGGCCGGGTATATCGCAGTGATGCCCTGGGTGTTCCACTGGTGGCCTGCCACGGACGATATTTCGGTCAAGCGCGAGGGATTCCGAGACGATTGGGCGGTGGCGGACCTCAAGGCAGCCTATGACTTCATGATCGCCCGCCCGGACGTGGATGCCGAACGGGTGGGGATCATCGGCCATTGCTGGGGCGGACGGGTGTCCTGGCTGGGCGCCTGCCACAACGCGAGGCTGAAAGCGCTGGTGACTCTCTATGGCGGGCGCATCAAGCTGTCTTTCGTGGATGGCGCCACCCCGCCCATCGAGCTTGTCGGCGGCATGGGCTGCAAGGTGCTCGGGATTTTCGGCGATGAGGATCAGAACCCGTCGCCGGCGGATGTCGACGATCTCGACGCGGCGCTGACGAAGGCCGGGGTGCCACATGTCTTTCATCGCTATGATGGCGCCGGTCACGGGTTTCAGGACTACAGCAATGCTGAGCGCTACCGCGAGGCGCAGTCCGACGATGCCTGGAAGAAAATCGAGGCTTTTCTTGCCGAGACTTTGGGCTAGGGGCTTGGCGAGGGCCCTGCGAAGCCTTATCTTCCGCTATGTCCCTAACTCTTGAACCGGTTGTCATGCGCCAGAATTTCGTCAGGCCGCTTATCGCGATTTTCGCCGGTGCCGCTCTGTTGGCGACCGCTGGATGCGGCGCGTTCAAGAACAGCAAGGATGAACCGGAATATGTCGAACGGCCGGTCGAGGACCTGTACAACAAGGCCGTGGATTCGGCGGCGGCCGGGAAGTTCCGCGACGCGGCCCCGCTGTTCGATGAAGTGGAGCGCCAGCATCCATATTCCGTCTGGGCGACACAGGCCCAACTCATGGCTGCCTACTCGCTCTATCAGAGCAACCAGTATGACGAGGCGGTCAACGCGTTGGACCGTTTCATTCAGTTGAATCCGAGCCATGCGAATGTCGACTACGCCTATTATCTGAAGGGCCTTTCCTACTACGAGCGGATTACCGATGTCGGGCGCGACCAGAAGTTGACCCGCGATGCGCTGGAGACATTCAATGAGGTGATCAAGCGCTTTCCAGGCAGCAAGTATTCCCGCGATGCACGCCTTAAGATCGATCTAACGCGCAATCATCTCGCCGGCAAGGAGATGGAGATCGGACGCTTTTATCTCGTCCGCGGCCAGCATCTGGCGGCTATCAACCGGTTCCGCACGGTCGTTCATGACTTTGATACGACGGATCAGGTTCCCGAGGCTCTGCACCGGTTGACCGAGGCGTATCTCGCGATCGGATTGACCCAGGAGGCGGAAAAGACCGCCGCCGTGCTCGGTCACAACTATCCGGGCAGCGCGTGGTATCAGGACAGCTACGCCCTGATGAAAACCGGCCGCCCTCATAGCGCCCAGAAAGAGCGTGAGGGCCTTTTCGGCCTCGGATTGTGGATATTCTGATTCTGCCATGCTCAGCGCGCTGTCGATTCGTGACGTAGTTCTGATCGATCGCCTGGATCTATCCTTCAACAAGGGACTTTCTGTCCTCACCGGGGAGACCGGGGCGGGAAAGTCAATTCTCCTCGACGCCCTGGGCCTGGCGTTGGGCGCGCGGGCCGACAGCGGCCTTGTCCGCCATGGCGCGTCGCAGGCGACGGTGACCGCGACGTTTGAATTCCCGGATCCCGCCCCGGTGCGGGCGATCCTGGAAGAGATCGGTCTTGACGCGGAAGTGCTGCGCGGCGGCGTGTTGCTGTTGCGCCGCGTCACCTCGGCCGACGGACGCAGCCGGGCCTTCGTCGACGATCAGCCGGTGAGCGTCGGAACATTGCGGCGGCTCGGCGACGCCCTGATCGAAATCCAGGGCCAGTTCGACGCGCAGGGGTTGCTGGACCCGTCGACGCACCGCCGGTTTCTCGATGATTTCGCCGGACACGACAAATTGGTTCGCGCCACCTCCGACGCGCATGCCGAATGGGTCGCCGCGCGCGAGGCGCTGGAACGGGCAAGCCACGATATCGAGCACGCGCGCAGCCAGGAGGATTTTCTCCGGCATGCAAGCGATGAGTTGAACCGCCTCGATCCTCGGGATGGAGAGGAGGCGGAACTCACCGATTTGCGCGATGTTCTGGCGAATGCCGGCCAGGTGATCGAAGGGATAAATCAGGCGCTGGAGTTCGTCTCCGCCGATGAGGGCGCGGAGAACAGGGTCGCCTCGGCGCAACGGCTTCTGGAGCGGGTGGCCGACCGGGCCGGAGACCGCCTTGCCGCCGCGCTCGCGGCGCTGGATAGGGCGTCGGCGGAATTGCAGGAAGCCGAGTCCGCGCTTTCCGGAGTGGCGCAGGATATCGAGGCTGACTCATCGCGGCTTGAGGAGGTCGAAGACCGTCTGCACGCCCTTCGCGGGGTCGCCCGCAAGCATGGGGTCGAACCGGATGCGCTGCCGGCGCTGCGCGAGGATCTTGCCGCACGGCTGGAGGCCATCGACGCCGAGGGAGGCGCTTTGGACGGGTTGCGCGCGGCGGCGGCACGGGCCCGGGACGCCTACGTCGCCAGCGCGGAAAAATTGTCGGTCAGCCGGGCCGCCGCGGGACAAACGCTGGATCGCGCGGTGATGGCGGAACTGCCGCCGCTTCGCCTCGAGAAGGCGCGTTTCACAACCCACCTGGATAGGCAGGATGAGGTACACTGGTCGGAGCACGGCATCGACCGCGTCGCCTTTCAGGTCGCGACGAATCCCGGCACGCCGTTCGGCGCGCTGAACCGGATCGCGTCGGGTGGAGAGCTTTCGCGCTTTCTGCTGGCGCTTCGCGTCGCCTTGGCGGCGGCGAACCCGCTGCCGACTCTGATTTTCGATGAGGTGGACGCCGGAGTCGGCGGCGCCGTCGCGGCGGCCGTCGGGGAACGGCTGCAAAAGCTTGGCACCAGGCTGCAGGTTCTGGTGGTCACCCATTCTCCGCAGGTCGCGGCACGGGGCACGGCTCACTGGCGGATCGCCAAGTCGGGCGACGGCGAGCGGCTGGCCACCACCGCGACCGCGCTTGACCCCGACGAGCGCCAGGAGGAGATCGCCCGGATGTTGTCCGGCGAGGTGATCACCAAGGAAGCCCGCGCGGCCGCCGCGAGCCTGCTGCAAGCCTCGGTTGGAGCCTGAGATGAGTGCCGGACAGCAAGAGAAATCTCCCGAGGATCTGAACATATTCGAGGCTGAGGAAACATTGCGCGCCCTCGCGGCCGAGATCGCGCGTCATGACGAGCTTTATCACGGTAAGGACGATCCGGAGATTTCCGACGCGGACTATGACGCTCTGCGCCGCCGCTTCGATGCGATTGCCGACCGCTTCCCGAGCATCGCCCGCACACTGGCGCCATCGGCGAGCGTCGGCGCGGCGCCGTCGGCGGGCTTCGCGAAGGTCACGCATAGCCGCCCGATGCTGTCGCTTTCCAACGCCTTCGACGGTGAGGAAGTGACCGAGTTCGTCAACCGGATCCGGCGATTTCTCTCCCTGGCGGCGGATGAACCCGTCGGGCTTGTCGCCGAGCCCAAGATCGACGGACTTTCCGCCGCCCTCAGATACGAAAACGGGCGTTTCATTCAGGGCGCGACGCGCGGTGACGGCACGGTGGGAGAGGATATCACCCGCAATCTGCGAACCATCGACGATATCCCGACCCGTCTCGAAAACGCTCCGGCGGTGCTTGAGATCCGGGGCGAGGTCTATATGCGCAAGGATGATTTCCGCGCGCTGAATCAGGCTCAGGAGGCGTCCGGCGCCAAGGTGTTCGCCAATCCGCGTAACGCTGCGGCCGGCTCGCTTCGGCAGTTGGACAGTTCGATCACCACGCGCCGCAAGTTGCGGTTCTTTGCCTATAGCTGGGGCGAGGTCTCGGAACGGCCGTCGGATACCCAGGCCGGGTTCCTGGAACTGTTGCGGGACTGGGGCTTTCAGACCAATCCCCTGACCCGCCTGTGCGGCACCGTGGACGAGCTGCTCGCCCGATATGCCTCGATCGCCGAACAGCGGGCGACCCTGCCCTACGATATCGACGGCGTCGTCTACAAGGTAAACCGGCTCGACTGGCAGGACCGGCTCGGCATGGTGAGCCGGGCGCCGCGCTGGGCCATCGCGCACAAATTCCCGGCGGAGCAGGCGGAGACCATTCTGAAAGCCATCGATATTCAGGTGGGACGGACCGGCGCGTTGACCCCGGTCGCCCGGCTGGAGCCGGTGACCGTCGGCGGGGTCGTCGTCTCGAACGCGACCCTGCATAACGAGGACGAGGTCCGGCGCAAGGGGGTGCGGGTCGGCGACACCGTGGTCATCCAGCGCGCCGGCGACGTGATCCCGCAAGTGGTGCGGGTGATTGAGGACAAGCGCCCCGCCGGCAGCGTGCCTTACGAGTTTCCGGCGGTCTGTCCCTGCGCTCTGAAAACCCCGGTGATCCGCATCGAGGGAGAGGCCGTACGCCGCTGTGGCGGTGGGCTTGCCTGCCCGTTCCAGGCGGTGGAGCGGCTCAAGCATTTCGTCTCCCGCGATGCCTTCGATATCGAGGGGCTGGGTGAAAAGCAGATCCAGGCATTCTGGGAAGACAAGCTGATCACCCAACCCGGTGATATTTTTCGTTTGAAGGAGCATGAGGCGGCTCTGAAGAAACGCGAGGGCTGGGGAGAGAAGTCGGTCGACAATCTGCTCGCCGCGATCGAGGGCCGGCGGAGCATCGGTCTCGACAAGATGATCTATGCGCTCGGCATCCGTCAGGTGGGTCAGGCGACGGCCCGGCTTTTGGCCTCCAATTACGGGACGCTGGGCGCCTGGCGCACGGCCATGCTGGAAGCGGGAAAGACCGCGCCGGACGGCGATGAAAGCACTGATATGCCGAACGACGCTTTGTCGGATCTCTTGAACATCGATCAGATCGGCATGTCGGTCGCCAATGACCTGATCGCCTTCTTTGCCGAGGAACAGAGCCTGCGGATCGTTTCCGACCTGGAAAACGAGCTTGATATCCAGCCTTTCGCGGTGCCGGTCGCCGGCGACAGTCCGGTTGCCGGCAAGACGGTGGTGTTCACCGGCACGCTGGCCACCATGGGCCGCTCCGAAGCCAAGGCCCGGGCCGAAAGCCTCGGCGCCAAGGTCGCGGGCTCGGTCTCCAAGAAAACCGACTATGTCATCGTCGGCGCCCGGCCAAGCTCGACCCGCTTCTGCAATCCATAGGCGAGCGCCCCGGTCGG
>JAYOEU010000014.1:0-41149 GCA_038116915.1 Alphaproteobacteria bacterium | reverse complement strand
ACCCACCTTGCATCCGGGCCTGGGCGTTGTGGGGTTCGCAGAGCAGCAATTCGGGCTGGCCGACATTCCCGTTCTGATCGACGGCGCCCATGAGGGCGCGGGGCTCGGCGACCGCTTTCTCGGCCATGTGGAGCGCTGCGGCGTGTTGCTGCACCTCGTGGACGGCACCCAGGACGATCCGGTCGAAGCCTACCGTAACGTCCGCGCGGAGCTAGAGGCCTATGGCGGCGGGCTTGCGGAAAAGTCCGAAATCGTCGCGGTAACCAAGGCCGATGCGATGGACCGTGAAACCATCGAGATCGTAACCGGTCTTCTGAGCGAGGAGACCGGCGGACGGGTGCATCTCATCTCGGCCGTGGCGCGCGACGGGCTGGACCCGCTTTTGACCGTGCTGCTCGACCATGTCCGCTCCGCGCGCGTGGAGCGGACCCGCGGCGGAAGCGTTCGCCAAGAGGAGGACCCGGCATGGTCGCCGCATTGAGCCAGTCGGCGGAGACCTCGCCGCTCGCGCAGGCGCGCCGGATTATCGTCAAGATCGGCTCGGCGATCCTGGTGGACCAGAAAACCGGCCGGATCCGCCACGACTGGCTGCGGGCACTGGCCGATGATGTCGCGGATCTGCGCCAGCGCGGCAAGGAGGTGCTGATCGTATCCTCCGGCGCAATCGCCGTCGGACGCCGCCATCTGGGTCTCACCGGAAAGATCCTCAAGCTCGAGGAGAAACAGGCGGCGGCGGCGACCGGGCAGATCCGGCTGGCACATGCCTATGAGGAAGCCTTGGCCCGGCACGGCATTACCGTCGCCCAGATTCTGCTCTCGCCGGAGGATACCGAGCGCCGGCGGCGGCACCTGAATGCCCGCGCGACCATGACGACCCTGCTGGCTCTGGGCGCCGTCCCGGTCATCAACGAGAACGATACCGTGGCGACCGCCGAAATCCGCTTTGGCGACAATGACCGCCTCGGCGCCCGGGTCGCCCAGATGGTCAGCGCCGACACCCTGATCCTGCTTTCCGATGTCGACGGGCTGTACGACGAGGATCCGCGCGCCAATCCGGATGCCCGGCATGTTCCATCGGTCGAGCGGATCACGCCGGAAGTCGAAGCCATGGCCGGCGCCGCCGGGACCGATCACGCGTCCGGCGGAATGATCACCAAACTCGCGGCGGCCAGGATCGCCACCAGCGCCGGCTGCCGCATGGCGATTATCGCCGGAGAGCCTTTGAACCCGCTGGCCGCCCTGGAAAACGGCGCGCGCTGCACCTGGTTCCAGGCCTCGGACACGCCGCGCGCGGCCCGCAAGAACTGGATCGCCAGCGCCATCAGCGCCGCCGGCGCGGTTCATCTCGATGCCGGCGCTGAGCGTGCCCTGGCCCGGGGGCGCAGCCTGTTGCCGGCCGGCGTTACCGAGGTCCATGGCAGCTTCGAGCGCGGCGACCTCATCACCGTTCACGGGGTCGACGGCCGGGAGATCGCCCGCGGCCTCGCCGCCTACGGGGCCGAGGACGCGGCCCGCATCAAGGGGCACAAATCCCGTGAAATAGAGGCACTCCTGGGCTACCGTGGCCGCGATGAGTTGATTCATCGCGACGATTTGGTTTTCACCGGATAGGGAGATCGATATGTCGATCGCGGAACTGACACCCGTCGATGACGATCTCGAAACCGTCATGCAGGGTCTCGGCGTCAAGGCGCGCGAGGCGTTCCGAGCGCTTGCCCAGGCCCCCACGGCACAGAAGGATAAGGCGCTGCGCATCGCCGCCGCCGCCATCCGGGACAATACCGCGGCGATCCTGGAAGCCAATGGGCGCGATGTCGCGCACGGCAAGTCGAAGGGCCTGCGCGCCTCGCTCATCGATCGCCTGGCCTTGGATGCGAGCCGGCTTGAGGGTGTCGCCGCCGGCCTCGAGGCAATCGCCGACTTGGCCAACCCCGTCGGCATGGTCATGGACCGCTGGACCCGCCCGAACGGGCTGGAAATCAGCAGGGTGCGGGTCCCGCTCGGAGTGATCGGGATCATCTACGAGTCGCGCCCCAACGTGACCGCCGATGCCGGCGGAATTTGCCTGAAATCCGGCAACGCGGCGATCCTGCGCGGCGGATCGGAGTCGATCCACTCCTCCGCCGCCATCGTCGCCTGCATCCATCAGGGATTGCGCGAGGCCGGGCTACCGGAAGCAGCCGTGCAACTGGTGCCGACCCGCGACCGTGCCGCCGTCGGCCACCTGCTCACCATGGTCGAGAGCGTCGATATCATCGTTCCGCGCGGCGGCAAGTCGCTGATCGAACGGGTTCAGAACGAGAGCCGGATTCCGGTGATCGCGCATCTTGAAGGCCTTTGTCATGTCTATGTCGACGGCGCCGCCGATCCGGACATGGCCCGCGAGATCACACTGAACGCCAAGATGCGGCGGACCAGCGTCTGCGGCGCCGCCGAAACCCTGCTGGTCGACCAGGCCGCCGCCGCGAAGCTTCTGCCGCCGATTGCGAAGGCCCTGACGGAAGCCGGTTGCGAGCTGCGCGGCGACGAGGGCTCCCGGGCCATTGTCGATGGGATGAAGGCCGCGCAGGAAGCGGATTGGACCACCGAATATCTAGATGCCATCCTCTCAATCCGCCTCGTCGACGGCGTCGGCGACGCGATCGCGCATATCAATACCTACGGGTCGAGCCACACCGACAGTATCGTGACCAACGACGCCGGCGCGGCCGAGCGGTTTCTTGCCGAGGTCGACAGCGCCATCGTTCTGCACAACGCCTCGACCCAGTACGCCGACGGCGGCGAGTTCGGCATGGGCGCGGAGATCGGGATCTCCACCGGACGCCTGCACGCCAGGGGACCGGTCGGCACCGAACAGCTCACCAGCTTTAAATATGTCGTGCGCGGCAGCGGACAGGTCCGTCCGTGATCGAGATCAGGGAACCGGCCGCGTTCCTACTTCACCCTCGCGCCAGCTTGTGAGCGTCGGCCTCGCTCCCCGTCGCCCGCCATCGGCGGTCGGTCTCGGCGACCGGCGGCGCCAGTGGATCGGCCTGATGGGCGGATCCTTCAATCCGGCGCATGACGGTCACCGCATGATCGCCGAACTGGCGCTGAAACGGCTTCGTCTGCATCGGGTTTGGTGGCTGGTCTCGCCACAGAATCCGTTGAAATCGTCAGCCGGCATGGCATCGCTGGAGGACCGTCTCGCCCGGGCGAAAGCGGTCGCCGGCAACCCGCGGATTGAGGTGACCGCGCTCGAATCGAGGCTCGGAACCACCTATACGGCGGACACGATCCGCTTGCTCCAGAGGCGGTTTCCCGGCACGAAATTCATCTGGGTCATGGGCGCGGACAATCTGGCGCAGATGCCGTCCTGGCGGAATTGGCACTATATTCTCAACACTGTCGCCGTTGCCGTGTTCGACCGCCCGACTTATTCTCTTAAAGCGCTGTCCGGCCGAACGGCGCGGCGGTTCGCCCGGTTCCGTCTGCCGGAACGCAAGGCCGGCGTGCTGGCAAGGCATGGCCCACCGGCCTGGGTGTTCCATCACACCCTGTTGAACCCGGTATCGGCGACGGAAATTCGCCAGCAGACCCGAAAAGTGTCATGATGGACGTGAGCAACACAGGGCCGGGACGATCCGGCCCCGCCAACCGCAAGGAGAGAACCATACCGAAGAAAACCACCGCCCCGGAAAGGGACAAAACGCTCGATCTGGTGACCGGATCACTGGACGACGACAAGGCAGAGGACATCGTGGCGATCGACCTTGCCGGCAAGTCCTCCATCGGCGACCACATGGTCATCGCCAGCGGACGCTCGACACGCCAGGTATCCGCCATGGCCAACCATCTCATCGAAAAACTGAAACAGTCGGGCATCGGCCGCGTCAGCGTCGAAGGGCTGAGCGCCGGCGATTGGGTGCTGATCGACGCGGGCGACATCATCGTCCACCTGTTCAGGCCCGAGGTGCGGGAATTTTACGCGCTGGAGAAGATGTGGGGCGTGGATGTCGGCGCCGAAACCGTGCTGGTGGGAGACGGCGCCAGACGGGCCGCCAACGCCTGAACCCGGCCAGGGTGGAAGAACGCCATGCGTCTTACCATTGCCGCGGTCGGCCGGGACCGGGGCGGCGTTCACCGCGCGCTTTTCGATCACTATGTACAGCGCCTGCGCTGGCAGGTGACATTGCGCGAGGTCGAGGCAAAGGGAAAACTTTCCGGCCCGGTCCTGAAGCGCGAGGAGGCCAAGCTGCTGCTCGCGGCGATACCGGAGGGCGCCGTGGTCATCGCCCTCGACGAAACCGGCAAGACCCTCTCAAGCAGGGACTTCGCCGAGTGGATCTCAAGGACCATTGATGAGGGCGCCGGCGACCTCGCCTTGCTGATCGGCGGGGCCGACGGACTGGACGGGAGCATCCTTGCCCGCGCTGGCCTGACCCTGTCGCTCGGCAGGGTGACCTGGCCGCATCTCCTGGTCCGCGGCTTGCTGGCCGAGCAATTGTACCGCGCCCAACAGATCATCGCGGGCCATCCCTATCACCGGGATTGATTGTCGAACGCCCCTCGAATCCGCTATAAACGGTGCCATGAAACCCGTCATGCTCTGCATCATGGACGGCTGGGGCGAGCGCGCCGAGGCCGACCACAACGCCATCGCCCTGGCCAACACGCCGGTCTATGACCGCCTGCGCCGCGAATTCCCGACCGGCGTCATGAGCGCGTCCGGCGACGATGTCGGCTTGCCGGACGGGCAAATGGGGAATTCCGAGGTCGGGCATATGAATCTCGGCGCCGGCCGGGTGGTCATGCAGGACCTTCCCCGGATCGACGCGGCGGTCCGTGACGGCTCGCTCGCCGCGAACCCGGAACTGCTTGCCTTCGCCGACACGCTGCGCCGATCCGGAGGCCGATGCCACCTAATGGGTCTGCTATCGGACGGCGGCGTGCACAGCCATCAGGATCACATCGCGGCCCTGACCCGGATCCTGGCCGAGGCCGGCATCGAAGTCCTGGTGCATGCCATTCTCGATGGCCGCGACACCCCGCCGAAGAGCGCAAGGAAGGCGCTGGCCCGCTTCGAGGCCGCGCGGCATCCCGAGGCGCGGATCGCAACGGTGATCGGCCGGTTTTTCGCCATGGACCGCGACAATCGCTGGGAACGGGTCGAGGCGGCCTACCGCGCCTTCGCACTCGCCGAGGGCCGTCCGGTGGACAGCGCCGATGGCGCCGTTGAAGCGGCTTATGCGCGCGACGAGACGGATGAGTTCGTCGAGGCGGGCATCATTGCCGGCTATGACGGCATGCGCGACGGCGACGGTTTGCTGTTCGCGAATTTCCGGGCCGACCGGGCGCGCGAAATCCTCGCGACCCTGGTCGATCCGGATTTCGACGGTTTTGCAAGACCGAGGCTTCCGGCGTTCGCGGCGCGGGCCGGCATGGTCGAATATTCGAGCAGCCTCAACCGCCACCTGGCGACTCTTTTCCCGCCGATCGACCTGATCCAGACCCTGGGCGAGGTGGCGGCCGAGGCCGGGCTCAAGCAATTGCGGATCGCCGAGACCGAAAAATATCCGCACGTGACCTTCTTCCTGAACGGCGGACGCGAGGCGACTTTCGACGGCGAGGAACGCATCCTGATCCCCTCGCCCAAGGTCAAGACCTATGATCTGAAGCCGGAGATGTCGGCGGACGAGGTCACCGACCGCCTCGTCGAAGCCATCAAAAGCCGGAAATTCGATCTGATCATCGCGAATTACGCCAACCCCGACATGGTCGGCCATACCGGCGATCTGGCGGCGGCGATCAAGGCGGTGGAGACCGTCGACCGTTGCGTCGGACGGGTAAGCGAGGCCTTGGAGGCGGTCGGCGGCACCATGTTCCTTACCGCGGATCACGGCAATTGCGAGACCATGATCGATCCCGAAACCGGCACCCCGCACACCGCGCACACGACCAACCTGGTGCCGACCATCCTGGTGAACGCGCCGGCGCGTGTCGCGGGTCTCGCGTCCGGCCGTCTCGCCGATGTCGCGCCGACATTGCTGGAGCTTATGGGATTGCCGATTCCGGCGGCCATGGGCGGTCATTCCCTGCTGATCAATCATGATCAAGACATCCGAACAGGCGCCCGTGCCACGGGTTAGACCAAAGGTACCGGCCCGGTTACGGCCAACGAAAAGGCTGCTTTCGGCCCTGACGATTTCAGGCGCTCTGTTGTTGGGTTTAGCAGCCTCCGACACGGCTACCGCCCAAACCTCCAGGCAGGAGCGGTCGCGGGAGGTTCTGGCGGCGGAAATCCGCGATCGCCTGGAAGGCATTCGCCAGGAACTCATAAAATCCGCCCGCGACACACAGTCGAGCGAGGCCATGCTTGCCGAATCCGAGACCCGGCTCGAAGGACTGACCGCGCTGCATGCCGCCCGCGCGGGCGATCTTTCCCAGCTTCGCGGCCGGCTGGCCAGCCTGACGGCGGCGATGCAACGGCTGGCGCGGCGCCCCCCTGAAGCGATACTCACCTCCTCCAGGCCGCCTCTCGAAACCGCGCGGGCGATGATGCTCATCCGCTTCCTGGTACCGGACATCAAAAGCGAGGCCGACATGCTTCGCGGCGAACTGGCCAAAATCGAGACCATCAATCAGCAGGTTCAGGCGGAACGCGAACGCTTCCAGACCGCAAGCCTCGCCCTGCAGACGAGGCGGGACCAGTTGAACGACCTGATCGACCGCAAGAACTCGCTTTGGCAGAGTCTGAACGCGGCGCGGACACCGGCGGACCAATTGGAGAGATCCTCGGATACTCTTGCCGAACTGCTGGCAGCGCTCAAAAAGCAGGGTGATGCGCGCGCGGCGGCAAGTGAAAAACTGAAAACCCTGATGGCGTCCGCTCCAGCCGGCCTTGCAAAGCCCGCCGCGCCGGCGCGTCCGGTGATTTCAAGTGCCCCTGCTTCGGGTGGTTCCCCCCCGGCCAGGGCAGCCGTGCCCGAGCCCGCGACGCGCCCCTCCGGTCAGACCGCGGTATCTCCGGCGGTGCCGCAAACCACCGTGACACCTGTTCCCGCTACCGGGTCATTTGCCGCAAGCAAGGGACGGCTGACAGCGCCGGTCTTCGGGCGTCTGGTGGAACGCTTCGGCGAGACCGACGAATTGGGCCTGACCGCCAAGGGGATTACGGTGCGGACCAGACCGAATGCTCCGGTCGTGGCCATGCATGACGGCAAAGTGATTTATGCCGGGCCGTTTCGCGGCTATGGGCGTATAATAATCATTGAACATGGGCAGGGATTTCTTACTCTTCTGGCCGGGCTGGAGCGGATCGATGTCCGGGCGGGCCAGGGGGTACTCGCGGGGGAACCCGTTGGCACGATGAAGGGTCCGGCCGAAGTCGACGACGCAAGGTCAAAACAGCTATATATCGAGATCAGACGCAATGGTACGCCAGTGGACCCGCTGGCCTGGTTATCCACCCAAAGGGATACGGCAATCCAATGAACCGCACGATGAAGAGTGACCGCCCGCAAGACCGCCGCGCGCAACACCGGATGTTCTCGGTCCCGGTTGCGGCCTTTGCCCTTTTGGCGCTGGCGGGGATCGCGTTGTCGCCGCCGGCATCGGCGCAGAGCAACACCTCTCCGGATACCTACCGGCAACTGAACCTGTTCGGTGACGTTTTCGAACGGGTTCGCGCAGAATATGTCGAGAAAGTCAGCGATCAGGAGCTGATCGAGGCGGCGATCAACGGCATGCTCACATCCCTTGATCCGCATTCGAATTTCCTCAGCACCAAGAGCTATCGCGACATGCGGGTGCAGACCAAGGGCGAGTTTGGAGGCCTCGGCATTGAGGTCACCATGGAGAACGGCGTGATCAAGGTCGTCTCGCCGATCGACGACACGCCGGCCTCCCGCGCCGGATTGGAACCGGGAGACTTGATCACGCATTTGGACGGCGACGCGATCCTCGGCCTGACCCTGGGCGAAGCGGTCGAGAAAATGCGCGGGCCGGTCGACTCGCAAATCGTGCTGTCGGTGCGCCGGGGTGAAGCCAAACCTTTCGATGTGACGATCCAACGGGCGATCATCAAGATTCGCTCCGTGCGCTACGAGGCGATCGGCAATGTCGGCTATGTCCGCATCACCACCTTCAACGAGCAGACCACCACAGGCATCCAGGAGGGTGTCGCCGCGCTCTCGAAGCAGATCGGCGAAAAGCTCGCGGGCTTCGTGATCGACCTCCGCAACAACCCGGGCGGCTTACTGGATCAGGCGATCTCCGTCAGCGATGCCTTCCTCGAAAAGGGCGAAATCGTGTCGACCCGGGGCCGTGATCCGAACGACACCTCACGGGTCCATGCGACACCCGGCGACATCGCGAGCGGCAAACCGATCGTTGTCCTGATCAACGGCGGTTCCGCTTCTGCGTCGGAGATCGTCGCCGGTGCGCTGCAGGATCATCGCCGGGCGCTTATCCTGGGAACCCAGTCTTTCGGCAAGGGCTCCGTGCAGACCATCGTTCCCCTGCCAGGCGATGTCGCCATGCGGTTGACCACGGCCCGATACTACACGCCCTCCGGTAGATCGATCCAAAAGACCGGCATTTCTCCGGATATCGCGGTGGCGACGGCCAGGATCGAGAAGATCGACGGCTCAAAACGCCGGCGGGAGACCGATTTGCGCAACGCGCTGGAAAACTCCGGGGCAACCGAATCAAACGATGAGCCGGCCACCGGTCCCGCGGGCCGCAAAACGGCTGAGCAACGCGCCGAGGAAGACTACCAATTGGCGCGGGCCGTCGATCTGCTCCGGGGCATCAGCCTCCTTAATACACTCATGGTGAATTGAAACTACCGATCCCTATACCGTCCCTCTCGGGACTTCTTGGCCGGTTCCGCAGACGCGGCGGCCGGGATCCCGAGGATCTGGACGCCCTCGACGAAGCTCCGATCGAGGAAGGCGGCGCGGAGGAATCGCTTCCCGCCGAGGACGGAGCCGAGGACGCGCCGGGCGGTCTCCGCGCGGAGCCCAGACCCGGCCATGACGCGGATAAACCCAAGCGTAGCTGGGGCCGTCTGGCGGCGATTGCCGGCGGCATCCTCGGCATTCTTCTGCTTCTGGGCGGCATAGGCGCCATTGTCGGTTGGGTTGTCGTCAATGCCGAACACGCGGCCGAGGCCCGCGCCGCGTTGCATCCGGTCGTTACGGTGAATGTCCTGGCGGAAGGTGAACCGGCGCCACGGAATTCCAGCCGGCATTCGGAGATGGCGCAGGCGGACGGCACTTCCGCCAAGGGAAAAACCGAAACCGGCGCTCCGAGCGAGGAGGCCTCATCCGGGGAACCGGACAGACCCGCCGATCCACTGGAAGGCATCGTCGACCCGGCGCTTACCGAGAAGACCGACACCGGACTTTTGCCGAAGATCTCCGCCGACGGCCGTCAGGCATGGGTTGAGTACTCCGCCACCTTCGACAAAACCGACCGCCGGCCGCGTTTGGCCATCATCATCACCAATCTGGGCCTTTCCCCGCGCACCACCGAAGCCGCGCTCGACGCGCTTCCGCCGGAAATCACCCTGTCGTTCTCCTCGGTTACGCCCAGCTTGCAAGACTGGGTTACGCGAGCGCGGCGCAAGGGGCATGAAGTGCTTATTGATCTTCCCATGGAACCAGACGGATTCCCGCGGAGCGATCCTGGCCGGAACACCCTGCTTTCTTCCGCCAGCGAGGTCGAGAATCTGAACCGCCTTGAAAACGTGATGAAAAGCAGCGGCGGATATGTGGGACTTCTGACGCGCATGGGCTCCGCCTTCACGGTCAACGCGGAATCCCTTGCGCCGATACTGCAAATTCTCAAGGAACGCGGTTTGCTCTATGTGGACGCCCGGTCGACCTCCCGCACCATGGGGCCGGAACTGGCGTCGCAAATTCAACTTCCGCGCGCCTACAACAATCGGTTCCTCGACACCACGCCGTCCGTCAGGGCGATCGACGGACGCCTTGCGGAGATGGAGGAAATCGCCAAAGCCAACCGTTTCGCGGTTGGTCTCGCGCAGGCGCTTCCGGTCACTCTGGACCGGCTGACCGCCTGGCTTCCGACATTGAAGGCCAAGGGTATTGCCCTCGCCCCGATTACGGCCATCGCCGACAAACAGAGCCTGAGATAGTTCCCCATGAGCCGGCCTTCCTCCCCGCTTTCCGATTTGCCGTACCGTTCCTGCGTCGGAATCCTGGTTCTGAACGACGCGGGCCTGGCCTTCGTCGGCCGGCGGAACGACGTCGGCGGCGCGGCCTGGCAGATGCCCCAGGGCGGGATCGATGCGGGCGAGGACCCACGCGCCGCCGCCTTTCGCGAGCTGCGGGAGGAAACCGGCATCCGTTCCGTCGAGATCCTTTCGGAAACCCGCGAATGGCTCACCTACGACTACCCGCCCGATATTTCGCGTCGGTCGTTCGTCAACCGCTACCGCGGTCAGCGGCAAAAATGGTTCGCCATGCGGTTCACCGGCGCCGAGGCGGAAATCGACCTTGGCTACAGACATGCCGAATTCGATGCCTGGGAGTGGCGCGAACTCGAGGAATTACCGGGCCTGATCGTCGCCTTTAAGCGACCGGTCTACGAAGCGGTCGTCCGGGAATTTCAACATCTTGCCCGCCCCGGCGGATGAACCTTCGCCATCGAGGCTCTGGGCAAAATCCAGATATGCCGCTAAGGTTCGCCCACAAAAACGAAGTAACGGCCACGTCTCGGCGAGCTTGATGCCTGTATATGGTCACGGATCGTAACCTCCCCACCACATTCGAACGGCGCGGCACGACCGTCCCGCTTGTTCATCCCGGATTCAAGCACATCCGCGTCCGGGAGTACGAGTTCGGCAAGGACCGGATTCTGGAAGCGGTGATGCCGAACTATTCCGGTGTCCGGCGCGGCGAATTGACGGTCATTCCGTGGAGCGATCTGAAGGACCGGGCCGCCTTCGCGGAACGGGACCTTCACATTATCCAGGATATCCTGCGGCTGCGCGGCAAACAGCCGATCAATCCGATCTATGTCCGTGTCCTCTGCCAAAAGGCCGATGCGATCCACAGCCCCGACGAGGATGAGCGGCGGCTTGCGCGGGAGCAGGCGGAGAACGACCGGGTGGACCGGGAAAGCGTCCGCATGTCCTGCCTTGCCCAGTTGACCCGGGAATGCGGGATCAGTCGCGGCGATGCCTTCATGGCCAAGGCCAACACCACGACTCTGCTTGATCTGATCAACCAGGCCCAGCAGGGTGACGGCTTCGATGTCCGCATGCTGATCGAGCGCGTCATGCAGTACGCCGCCGAGCGCAGCGGCACATCCATCGAAGAGGTCCGCGACTGGATGGCCCCGCTGGTCGGTCTGATTGCCCCCTTCGGAAGCGTGCCGGCTGCCGGAGAGGACCACCTAGACGGTTTCTTGTTCACCCAGCATCGCAACCTGCTCGGCTTTCGAAAGGGGCTGCACGAACGGGCGGCGACCGCCACCGGAGATCTCGCGGACTCGATCAAGCTGATTCTCGAGGTCTGTGATCAGACCATCACCTATGTCAACTCGCGCCTCGTGCGCCTCGACTCGCTGCTCGGTCGGTTCGCGGACATGTTCGAGGAAGTCGACGGCTCGCTCGAGCGATTGAAAAAACTGCTGCGCGACGTTTCCTACGCCCTGGACGGCTGGAAAGAGTTGATCGACATTTGGGAAGAGGCGATGGGCGGGCTCGGCATGATTGGCGGCGAGCAGGCCCTTTTGCGCTCCGTCGATCACATCCTGCTCTATCTTCCGATCATTCCGCAGCAGGAAATACGCGGCGCCAACCCGGCGGACATGATGGAGCGGGAGCGCACCCGTCTGACGCTGGTGCGGTCCATGCATTCCTGGACCACCAACGAAATGGACACCGATCTGCAGAGCAGGGTCGAGGCCGGGTCCAACCGTATCGAGCTTGAAAGCAAGTGGAACAGGGACTGAAGCCGCTTGCTCACACCCGCTCGGCGTTCAGATTCGAAACCGTCGTCCGCTGCATCAGCCGCCGGTGATTTTTCGCATCATAGGCCGTGGCGCGGTGCAAAACCGCGCGGTTGTCCCATATGATGAGGTCTCCGGTGCGCCATTCGTGGCGATACACCGCTTCCGCCGGTGTCGCGAGATCCAGCAGTTCCTTGAGCAACGCCCTTCCCTCCTCCACGGGCCATCCGGCGATCTTCGAGGCATGGGCGCCGATCATCAGTGATTTGCGTCCTGTAACCGGGTTGGTCTGCACCAGCGGGTGATGCACGGCCGGGGACTCTGCGGCTTCCTCCGCCGTGAAGTGAAAGCCGATCTCGCGCCGCGAATGCAACAGATCGTGCTCCACCACCAGACCGTCGATCTCCCGCTTTTTCGATGCCGGCAGGGCCTCATAAGCGGCGCGGGTCGACACGAACTCCGTCGCGCCGCCGACCGGCGGAACCTCCCGCGCGCTCAGGATCGAGCAGAGCGACGGCGTTTGCTTGAAGGTGCTGTCGGCATGCCAGAGATAATTGGCCCGCTGATAGTCCATTCGCCGGTCGTTGCCGGCGATGATACCGCCGGACTTCAGATCGATATTGGATTGCCTCGCAAAGGGAGTGCCTCCGGTCGGGCTGGCGCTGATTGTGCGCTCCAACGGGCCGAAGCGTTCGCTGAACGCGATCTGCTGATCGTCGTTCAAGGGCTGATCATGAAAGACCAGGACACCATTTTCCTCGAAAGCATGCCGGACAGCCGCGAAAGCCCGGTCATCAAGCCGGTATACCGGGTCAATTCCGCTTACCCGGGCGGCGAAAGTCCCGGTGATGGGTTCAAGCTGCACTGGAACCTCCTCGGCGATAGGCAACCCGCCGATTGTGACGCCACCATGCCAGCTTCGTCCAGGGCGCGTGGGGCCTCGAGGTTCGCCCATGTGATGATGAACAGAACCGTTTGACGCCTTGGCGGAACAGGGAGAACAATCGCGATATTCAAGGCGTCGGGGAACAGCATGGGCAAACGCAGTCTGCGGGGCAGCGTCGCGATCGCCGGTATCGGGGAAACCCGCTACTACAAGCACGGTCAGGCTCCGGATCCGGAGTTCAAACTGGCACTGACGGCGATCCTCAACGCCGCCCGGGATGCCGGCATCGATCCACGCGATATCGATGGTTTCGCCTCCTACAGCAACGACCGGAGCGATCCGTCGCGCCTTGCCGCCGCGCTGGGCACCAAGGAGCTCCGCTTCTCGAACATGCAGTGGGGCGGCGGGGGTGGCGGCGGGGCCGCCGCCGTCGGCAACGCGGCCGCCGCCGTCGCCACCGGCATGGCCGATTGCGTGGTGGTGTTCCGGGCCTTGGCCCAGGGTCAGTTCGTGCGCTTCGGACAGGGCTCGACAACTTCGACCGTCTCCGGCGACATGGCCATGCAAGCGCCCTACGGCCTGATGTCTCCGGGCCAGCGCTATGCCATGAAATGCATGCGCTTCATGAAGGATCACGGGCTTCTCCAGGAGGCGCTGAGGGCGATTTCCCTGGCCTCTTACCGCCATGCCCAATCCAATCCCCGCGCGGTCATGCACGGCCGGCCGCTGGATGCCGAAACCTATGATGCCTCGCGCTGGATCGTCGAGCCCTGGCGGCTGTTCGACTGCTGTATGGAAAATGACGGGGCGGCGGCCCTGATCGTCGTGCCGGCGGACCGCGCCAGGGATCTGCCCCATAAGCCGAGCTATCTGCTGGGCGTTGCGGCGGGATCCGACCACCGGTGCGCCGCGCCGAGCCATAACGCTCCGAACTATGCCAGTTCGAGCTTCGCCAGCGTGGCGCCGCATCTCTATGCGATGGCCGAGGTGAAACCGGGTGACGTGGACGTCGTGCAAAGCTATGAAAATTTCACCGGCGGCGTGCTGATGAGCCTGGTGGAACACGGCTTCTTCCCGCCGGAAGCCTCGAACGAGTTTCTGGTACCGGAGAACCGCCTCGCACCGGGCGGCAGGCTCCCGCTCAATACCAGCGGCGGCAATCTGGCGGAATGCTACATGCACGGCCTCGAACTGCAGATCGAGGCCGTGCGCCAATTGCGCGGTGTTTCGACCAGCCAGGTCCCTTCGGTGGATGTCTCGATGGTGATCGCCGGCCCGATGGTGACACCCGTCTCCAGCCTCATCTTCGGCTCGGAGGCCACGCTATGAGCCACTACCTGGCGAACGGTCTGCCCGCTCCGGCTCCCGAATCAGACGGCCTGTCCACACCCTATTGGGAGGGCACACGGCGCGGCGAGCTTATGGTGCAACGATGCAAGGCCTGCGAGACCTGGATCTGGGGGCCGGAATGGATTTGTCACAAGTGCCATTCCTTCGACCTCGACTGGCAAAAGGTGGTGGGCAAGGGACGGATCTATAGCTGGGAGCGGGTCTGGCACCCGGTCCATCCGGCGCTGAAGGGTCACGGGCCCTATATCGTCGTGCTGGTGGAGTTGCCGCAGGCTGATAATATCCGCATGATCGGCAACCTGCTCGGCGATCCGATGCAGGATGTCCCGATCGGCGCCGATGTCGAGGCGGTGTTCGAACCTCACGATGATGCGAGCCCGGCCTATACTCTCGTGCATTGGCGCCGTATCTGACGCCGCGACCGGAAGGAGATATCACCTTGAACGATCTCGCCGACGTGCCCATCAACGAACCCAACCTGTGGCGGCTCGAGACGCCCGGTCATCAAGGCTGGTCCGGAAGCCCGCGCGCGGGTGATGCCAACAAATACTTCATGGTCTCCACCGATTGTCACGCCAACGAGCCGCCGGACCTGTGGGAAAAGCGGATCGAGCCCGAATACCGCGAGCGGGTTCCCCGGATCATCACCGACGAAAAGGGCGTGCAGTGGCGCTATTGCGAGGGCTATCGGCCGGACCGGGTCCGGGTGATGAGCTTCGAGGGCGAGGATTGGGTACGGTCCAAGGCCGGCGCCGATCTGGCCGACCGCCTGAAGGACAACCAGCGTGACGGGATCGATCTCGAAATCATTTTCCCGAACAAAGGGCTCGCCATGTGGGCGACGCCGGATCCCGTCTTCGCCAATGCTCAATGCCGGGTCTGGAATGACTGGGCCTGGGAGCAGTTCGGCCCCTACAAGGAGAACATGGTTCCGGTGGCCTCGATCGCGACCGGCGACCTGCACGGCGCGATGGCGGAGATCGAGCGGGTCGCGAAACTGGGCTTCAAGGTGCTGAGCCTGCCCTGCAAGCCGATCTGGGGCGGCCATGATGTCGACCATGTGAACTACAACCTGCCGCATTTCGACCCGATGTGGGCGCTGATCGAGGAAGCGGATCTGCCGTTTACCTTCCATGTTTCGACCGGCCGCGATCCGCGCGCCGCGCGCGGCAACGGCGGGGCGGTCATCAACTATGTCAGCCATTCGCTGTCGCCGACCATCGAGCCGGTCGCCAATCTCTGCGCGTCCGGCGTGCTGGAACGCTTCAAGGGCCTGCGTTTCGCCACCGTCGAGGCCGGAATCGGCTGGGTTCCCTGGCTGCTCGACGCCATGGACGAGGCCTATCGCAAACACCACATGTGGGTGCGTCCGAAACTCCAAGGCCTGCCGAGCGACTATTACCGCGCGCACGGGTTCTCGACCTTCCAGGAAGATCCCGCGGGCCTGTACCTGGCGGAGCGCTACGGGCTGGACGATCACTTCATGTGGGCGAACGACTATCCGCACCATGAAGGGACCTGGCCGCATTCCGCCGAGGCGATCGAACGCAAGATGCCGATGCTGAACGAGACGCAACGGGCCAAGATCCTGGGCCTCAACGCCGCCCGGTTCCTGGGAATCGACGTGCCCGAGAAATACAGAAACGCTTGAATCACAACAAATCCGGCGCGACATCGCCGGACAACATCTCCGGAGGGACTATGTCCGAGTCAAATCTGTTTGTCGGCCTTGCAGGTTATGTCGGCCGCCGCGACGCAACCGGCAAGGTCGGCGTGTTTCGCCGTTCGACCGAAGGCGGCGATTGGAGCCATGTCTTCGGCGATCTCGAAACCTATTCGGTTTTCGTCCATCCCAATGATTCCAGCATCGTCTTCGCCGGAACCTCGGACGGCGTCTATCGAAGCAGGGATCACGGCGCCACCTTCAAGAAAGCGGCTTTTCCCGACGGCGGCATGCAGATCTGGAGTTTTCTGGTCGCCGACGACAATCCCGACCGGATGTATGCCGGCGCCTCGCCGATCAACGTCTACCGCTCCGACGACCGGGGCGAAAGCTGGCGCAAGCTGACCAATCCGGGCATTCCGGAACGCTGCAAGGGACCGTTCGAGCCACGCGTGATGCGCATGGCCCAGACACCGGGAAATTCCAACGAGATCTATGCCGCGCTCGAGATCGCCGGCGCCATGCGCACGACCGATGGCGGGGAAACCTGGGAAGACCTCTCCGACGATCTGGTCAGGCTCTCCGATCTGCCGCATCTCGCCAGTCAGATCGTTCAGAAGGATACCAATGCCGAAGGCATGCTCGACGGGCATGCGATCACCATCAGCCCCGGCGATCCCGGCTCGCCGATCATCGCCTGCCGCATGGGTCTGTTCCGCACCCGCGACGGGGGTAAATCCTGGCAGGACATGGAGGTCAAGCGCTTCTCGCCGACCACTTACGGGCGCGACGTCAAAGCCTCGCCGCACGATCCGAACACGCTCTATTCCGCCTTGTCGGTCGCTGCGGCAAGCCATGACGGCGGGGTCTACAAGAGCACCGACAACGGCGAGACCTGGAAGCGCTTCGACAAGGTCCAGGTGCACGGCACCATCATGTCGATCGGCCTGCACAATTCCGACCCGAACCAGGTCTATATCGGTGCCCGTTACAACGGCGAGATATTCGGCACGACGGACGGCGGCAAAAACTGGACCGAGATGTCATTGCCGGGCGAGGTCAAGGATATCTATTCACTGGCCGCCGGCTGATCCGCGAGCGACGGCGGCGGTATTCTACTCCGCCGCCATCCGCCGGCCCGCCAGGATCGAAGCGTCATCGACCAGCTCCATCGGCGCCCAGTTGCGTGATCGGACATAGTCCGGCCGGGGGTTCTCAACATCGGCCGGGCGGTTGGCGCAAAGATTGTAACAGAGATAGATCTGCCAACGGTCGCGCGCCGAAAGATTATGGCCGGAGGCGTGCAGCACATTGCAATCGAAGATCGCCACCGTTCCGGGCTTGCCGGTGATCGCAACCGGGTCCGGCGCGCCGTCCATGCGCGCCCGCACCATGGCCGCCGGCGTCGCCCAGAACTTATAGACCGTAGACTCGTCATAGTATGGATCGAACCGGCCGTCGGCGTGGCTGCCCGGCAGCATGTAGAGACAGCCGCCGATCTCGGTCGCCTCGTCCAGCATGACCATCATCGTCGCCATGTTCGGTTTGGCGATGCCGTCGAGGTGCCAGGACCCGAAGTCCTGATGCCAGTGCCACACCGTCCCCTCGATCGAGGGTTTCATGTTGACCTTGCAGTGATGCATATAGAGCCGGTCATCGCCCAGCACCTGTCGCGCAACCCCGAGCGCGCGGGGCGTCCGCGAGAGCGCGCGATACGGCGCGGAATAGGTCGGCCCATCCGGTTCATGCATGCGAAACATGGTTTTCGCCTTGCCGTCGCCTCCCTCGCGAAAGATCCCGTCGGCTTCGACATGGCGTAGCCGGTCGGTCTCGGCGCGCAACACCTCCACTTCGGCCGGCGTGAACAGTTCGGGAAACACCAGAAAGCCGTCCCGCTTGTACGCGTCGATCTGATCCTGGGTAAGGTGCATCACAGCCTCCCTGACAATCCGAGCCTTCAGTTTAGGCGGCGGTAAACCATCCGCTCAATCGAAATGCGGATTATTCCATCCGCCGTTGGCGGAACCGAACACGGGGGGTAAGCTTTCAACCCATCGCGTTTCATCCGTTGTCTTGATAGGGAAAGCCGGTGCAGGTCACGCGAACGGATTGGCGGGATAACCCCAAGCCATTGCCCGACCAGCGGATGGTCATCGCCATCGGCGACGTCCATGGTTGCGCCGAACACCTGGAAGCGATGTACGAGGCGCTGGCGGAAGATATCGCGCGGTTTCGGCCCGAAGAGACGACCTGCATCCTGTTGGGTGACCTGATCGACCGGGGACCGGCCTCCCTGGATTGTCTGGGCCTCGCCGTCGACGGGTTGCGGGCCTTCACCCGAGGCATCCCGGTCGAGGACATGACGCTGCTCGGCAATCACGACGCCTGGCTGAAACATGCCGTGGAAAACCAGCTATCGCAGGAGGATGCGCGGCTCTGGGCCTATAACGGCGGCGATGCGACCTTCGCGAGCTTCGGAATCCCCACCCTGAGCGTCCCCGAGGAGTTGTCCGCCGCGATCCGCGCGAAACTCCCGGAAGAAGTGGGCGCGCTGCTGCGCTCCATGACGCTCAGCCACCGGGTCGGTGATCTGTTGTTCGTCCATGCCGGGATCGACCCCCGCCGGCCGCTGGAGGATCAGAGCGAGCACGCCCAGTTGTGGATCCGGGACGCGTTCCTGCATGCCGAGGATTGGCCGTTTGAGTTGTTGGTGGTGCATGGCCACACCGTCGAAGCGCCGCAGGGGGAGCCGGAGATATACCCGCACCGGATCGGGATCGATACCGGCGCATTCGCCACCGGCGTTTTGACGGCGGTCGAATTTCTGGGCGCCAGCATGCGTTTCGTCACGGTCGATTCCCGCTGAGAGCATCTCAAGGCACGGCCACCCGCTCCGTACACCAAGACCAACCGGTTCATTTCAGACCATTCTCTCCGGAATGTTCGTATTTTTTCATTTTTGTTCATTTTGCACTCGAATTTTTTCGTATTTGGGTCTATCTCCTGATTATCCACAGGCGAACCAGGTCCAGGCGATGTCCGAACCCCTCGACGTATTCATCATCGGTGGCGGCATCAACGGTTGCGGCATTGCCCGCGACGCCGCCGGACGGGGGTATTCGGTCGCCCTGGCGGAGATGCACGACCTTGCAAGCGCGACATCGTCCGGCTCGACCAAGCTGATCCACGGGGGCCTGCGCTATCTGGAACATTTCGAGTTCCGTCTGGTGCGCGAGGCCCTGACGGAGCGGGAACTGCTCTGGCGCATTGCGCCGCACATCATCCGGCCGCTTCGCTTTGTGCTGCCGCATCACCGGGGCCTGCGTCCGGCCTGGCTGCTACGCCTCGGCTTGTTTCTATACGACCATCTCGGCGGCCGGCGTCTTCTGCCCGGCACACGCGCCCTGGACCTGCGAGCCGATGAAGCGGGAGTCCCCCTCAATCCGGCGTTCACCCGGGCCCTTGAGTATTCCGACTGCGCCGTGGACGACGCCCGTCTGGTCGTCCTGAACGCGCGCGACGCCGCCGACCGCGGGGCGGAGATTCTCGTGCAAACAAAGGTCCTCTCCGCGCGGCGCGAAAACGGACTTTGGGCGGTGACAATCCAGTCCGCCGATGGGAAACAGCGGGTAAGGCATGCGCGGCTTCTGGTGAACGCGGCCGGCCCCTGGGTCGACAGGGTGCGGGTCGACGGCATCGCCGACGGAGGTTCGGCGCGCATCCGGCTGGTCCGGGGAAGCCACATCGTCGTGCCCCGGCTTTTCGAACACGATCGCTGCTACATCTTCCAGAACGACGACCGCCGGATCGTCTTCGCGATCCCGTATGAAAGGCACTTCACCCTCATCGGCACCACGGATCGCGACCATGCGGGCTATCCGGGCGATGTCGCCATCACCGAGGAGGAGACCAACTATCTGTGTGCCGCCGCCGGAGCCTATTTCAAAAAGCCCATCCAGCCCGGTGATGTCGTCTGGTCCTATTCGGCCGTGCGCCCGCTCTATGACGACGGCTCCGGGCAGGCGCAGGATGCGACCCGCGACTACGTGCTCAAAGCCGACGACGGCGGTGATGCGCCCAATGACGGCGCCGGCGCGGCGCGGCTGATCAATATTTTCGGCGGCAAGATCACGACCTACCGAAGGCTCGCCGAAAGCGCGCTCGGGTTGATCGAGGAGACGCTGGGCACGCGAAACCCGTCTTGGACGGAAAACGCTTCTCTTCCTGGGGGAGACTTTGGTCCGGAGGACTTCGAGGACCTTGTCTCGCGCCTGCGTTCCGATCATCCCTTCCTGAGCGCGGGGCTTGCCGACCGCTTTGCGCGGCTCTACGGAACAATCGCCTGGACGCTGCTTGACGGCGCCACGGACCTTTCCGATCTCGGCGCCTGTATCGGCGTTGATCTCTACGAGGCCGAACTCCTTCACCTGATCGACCGCGAATGGGCGGTCAGCGCCGAGGATATCCTGTGGCGCCGGACCAAGCTCGGACTGCGCTTCACGCCTGAGGAAACCGCCCGCCTGCAGGCGTGGCTGCGGGACCATTTCGCCCAGAAGATGTCACCCGCCGCCTGAGCGGAGCAACGCACCCTCGCGCGAGGGGCGCCCGGCCTTCCGGCCCGGCCCGGTACATGCCATTCTTGCCGCCACGCCGAGGATCGGGGAGCACGAGGAATGGCAGGTCACATACTTGCGATCGATCAGGGAACCACGTCGTCCCGCGCAATCGTCTTCGACGGCGACTTCCGGATCGCGGGTATCGGTCAGCGCGAGTTCGAGCAGCATTTTCCAGGGTCCGGCCTCGTTGAACATGACCCGGAGGAAATCTGGGACAGTGTCGTTGCGACCGCGCGCCAAGCGATCCAGGCGGCGGGTATCGAGGCGGCAGACCTCGCGGGGGTCGGCATCACCAATCAGCGTGAAACGGTCGTGCTCTGGGAACGGCGGACCGGTAAGCCGCTGGGCCGCGCGATCGTATGGCAGGACCGGCGCACCGCATCAATGTGCGAGGAACTGCGGACCCGCGGCCTGGAGGCGACGTTCAGCGCCAGGACCGGCCTGCTGCTGGACCCGTATTTCTCGGGTACAAAACTGGCCTGGATGCTGAACCGGGACCCGGCGATCCGCGCCCGCGCCGAAGCGGGGGAGCTTTGCGCGGGAACCATCGATTCCTGGCTGATCTGGAAACTGACCGGCGGCGGCGTTCACGCGACCGACGCGACCAATGCGTCACGGACGCTGCTCTACAACATCGCCGTAAACCGCTGGGACGAGGAGTTGCTCGGCCTGCTCGATATCCCCGCCTCCCTACTCGCCGAAGTAAAAGACAGCGCGGATGATTTCGGCACGACCGAACCGGCGCTTTTCGGCGCCGCCCTTCCGATCCTCGGCGTGGCCGGCGATCAGCAGGCCGCGACCATCGGTAATGCCTGTTTTTCGCCAGGCATGATGAAGTCCACCTACGGCACCGGCTGTTTCGCCCTGCTGAACACCGGTGGCGACCTGGTTCCGTCATCCACCCGTCTGCTGACCACGATCGCCTACCGTCTCGGGGGAGAAACGACCTATGCCTTGGAAGGCTCGATCTTCATTGCCGGCGCCGCCGTCCAATGGTTGCGCGACGGTCTCGGTCTGATCAGTGACGCCTCGCAAAGCGGGCCCTTGGCCGCCGGCGCCGATGCCGAGCAGTCGGTCTTTCTAGTGCCGGCCTTCACCGGCCTCGGCGCCCCGCACTGGGATGCCGACGCCCGGGGCGCGATCTTCGGACTGACCCGCAATACCGGTCCGAAGGAGCTCGCGCGCGCGGCGTTGGAAAGCGTCGGCTACCAGACATTTGATCTCCTGGAGGCGATGAAGCGGGACTGGACGGCTAATGCCGATGACACGGTGCTGCGGGTCGACGGCGGCATGGTCGCCTCCGACTGGACCATGCAATTCCTGGCCGACATTCTCGGCGCGCCGGTCGACCGGCCGGCGATACTGGAGACCACGGCTCTCGGCGCCGCGTGGCTGGCCGGATCCCGCGCCGGTGTCTGGCCCGGAATGCAGGAATTTTCCCGCGAATGGGCATTGGAGCGGCGCTTCGAGCCGTCGATGAACACGCCGGAACGCGAACGGCGGATCACCGGATGGCACGATGCCGTGCGGCGAACCCTGAGCAGAACGTCTTGATTGACAGATGCCCGCAAAAATCCTAGTCAAATGATATAATATAACAAACCGGTTGACCGATGCGGCTTTCGTCTCTCGTCGTTGGCTCGGCGCTTCTGCTGTACCTCATGCATGGAATGGCTGGCGCATGTCTGGCGGCCCCCCGCACTGTCGTCACCATAAAACCGATCCATTCGCTTGTGGCGGGCGTAATGTCGGGCGTCGGCACACCCGTTCTCCTCGTGACCGGAGCCGGATCTCCCCATGGCCACGTGCTGAAACCCTCGCAAGCGCGCGCCCTGGCGGCGGCGGACCTGGTTGTCTGGGTCGGGCCGGAAATGGAAAGTTTCTTCATCAAACCGGCGGCATCGTTCGGCGAGGACTCCCGGCTGGTCACCCTTCTGGCTCATGAGGGTCTGATTCGGCTGCGCGCTCGGGAAGGTGGCGCCTGGGACTCCGAGCACGGCCATGACGCAGGAGACCGGCACGACGGTTTCGACCCCCATATCTGGCTTGATCCCGCCAATGCCCGCGTTATCGTGAAGCTTCTGGCGGAGAAACTTTCAGAGATTGATGTGGAAAACGCCGCAAGCTATCGGGGCAACGCGGACCGGATGATCCTCGAGCTGACGGCGCTGGAACGCGACTTGGCCGCGCTGATAGCTCCGTTACGCGGCATTCCCTTCGTCGTTTTCCATGATGCCTATCAGTATTTCGAGGCGCGCTTCGGCGTGAACGCCATCGGTTCGATCAGCGTTTCGCCGGAGCGCCGCCCGAGCGCCAGACGGCTGGTCGAAATGCGCGCGCGCCTTACCGGTTCCGGGGCGGTCTGCCTATTCACCGAACCCCAGTTCCCAGCCAAACTGGCGGATACCGTGCGGGAAGGCACCACAGTCAAGATCAGCGGTCTCGACCCGTTGGGAGCGTCGATCGAGCCCGGCCCCAAGGCCTATGCGACCTTGATGCGAAATCTGGCGGCCTCTTTGAGAACCTGCCTTGCCGGCTAACGGGGAGCCAGCCACCGCCCAGCGATGGAAACCACGAACAGGAGTCCCGCGGCCGTGACGATCGCCGGACCGGACGGAAGATCCCACTGAAAGGACCCGGCGAGCCCGCCAAGAACCGCGAGCATCCCGACCAGACCGGCGATGACGGCCATCTGCTCCGGCGTCCGTGACAACGATCGGGCGGCGGCGGCGGGAATGATCAAGAGCGAGGTGATCAGCAGGACCCCCACGACTTTCATGGCGATGGCGATGGTCACCGCGATGATCATCATGAAGGCGATCTGGACGCGCCGCACCGGCACCCCCTCCACCCGCGCAAGATCCTCGTGCACGGTGATCGCCAGAAGCGGACGCCAGAGCCAGATGAGAATGGCCAGAATGCAGGCCCCGCCAACATAAACGACCGTGACGTCGTTCCATGTGACCGACAGCACGTCGCCGAGCAGATAGCCGATCAGATCCACTCTCATGGTCTCCATGAACGCCAGCGAGACCAGCCCGAGCGACAGAGCGCCATGGGACAGGATACCCAGCAACGTGTCGGAGGCGAGCACACTCTGCCGCTGGCCCAGCGCCAGAATCAGCGCAACTACGGCACAGATGCCGACAATCCCGACGGTCGGATCGACGCCGAGCAGGAAACCGAGCGTCAGCCCGAGCAAGGCGGAATGCGAAAGGGTGTCGCCGAAATAGGCCATGCGCCGCCAGACCACGAAACTGCCAAGCGGTCCCGCGATCGCCGCTATACCCAATGCCGCCATCAGGGCCCGGATCAGGAAATCATCCATCCCGCGCCCCGTGACCATGATTATGGGCGTGGTGGTGATCGTGGCCCTGATGGTGGTCATGACCATGCGCGCCGCCGGCTCCGACCACCTCTCCGTCCAGACCATGCACATGGTCGTGATGATGACGGTACGCCGCGAGGTGTCCGGCGGCCCTTTCGCCGAAAAGCGCAACGTAGCTCGGGTCGATCTCCACATCCGTCGGATGACCGGTGCAACAGATATGGTGGTTGAGACAGACCACCCGGTCGGTGGCGGCCATCACCACGTGCAGATCGTGCGAGACCATGAGGATACCGCATTCCCGCCGGCGCCTTGTTTCCTCGATAAGCGCCATCAGTTCATCTTGTCCGTGAATGTCGAGGCCCTGGGCCGGCTCGTCCAGCACCAGCAGATCCGGATTCCGGAGCAACGCGCGGGCGAACAGAACCCTTTGCGTTTCGCCGCCAGAGAGGGCCCGCATCGGTCTGTCGGCAAGCGCGCTGATCCCCACCTCTTCCAGGACCCCGGCACGTTGTCCGGCCGCAACAGCCCCGCCAAGCGACAAAAAGCGCCGCACCGTCAAAGGCAGTGTCGCGTCCAGTTCCAGCTTTTGCGGCATGTAGCCAATCCGCAGGCCGGGCCGCGACGCGATCCGGCCCTCCTCGGCCCGCAGCAACCCCAACAGCACCCTCAGCAACAGCGTCTTGCCGGCGCCGTTCGGCCCGATCAGGCTCACCATCTCGCCGGGCATCACCGCGATTCCGACATTGTCCAGAACGGCCTCGCCTCCGCGGCGGACGGTCACACCGTGGCATTCGATCAGAGGATCCGTCATCGCGCCCCGCGCTCCGGCAGGCAGGAGGGGCACAGGCCGCGTACCTCGATCGTGGTCTCCGATACCTGGAAGCCGGCGGCAGAGGCTTGCTTCTCAATGGCCCGGTCAATGCCTTGATCGACGATCTCAGCGGCATTGCCGCACTCCTCGCAGATCAGAAACTGCCCGACATGGTCCTGGCCCGGATGCCGGCAGCCGACATAGGCCTTGAGAGATTCAATCTTGTGCACCAATCCATGGGCCTGCAGAAAATCGAGGGCGCGATAGACCGTCGGCGGCGCGATCGGCGGCCGGTCTTCGGCGGACATTGCCGCCAGAATCTCGTAGGCGCCGACCGGCACGTGGTTTTCCCAGATGATTTCCAGCACCCGCCGCCTCTGTTCGGTCAGCCGGGCGCGCCGCATCCGGCAGATCGTCTCGGCGCTCGCCATCGCCCCGGTCACGCAATGGGCATGATCGTGGTCAGGGTCGGCGAAGGGTCCTTGCGGGTTCGTATCCATGGCGGTTTCCCGGTTTTTGCGATGTTATAGTATTGCAAAAATGGATTGGGAAGCCTTCGGTCACTCCGGCGGCCTCCGCATTAACGGTGTCGGCGGCACCAGAATTGGTACATGGACAGGAAGGTCAAAGGGTTTTCCGTCTCGAAATCGGCCCAGTTCGAAAGGTCGAGGCACGTCGTGTCCTCTGGAAAGCGCTCCAGAAAACGACGCTTGATTCCGGTATCGAGGAACAGGAAACCGAGAAATTCGAGACCGTTTGCGACCAGCAACCGCTCAAGCCCAGGGACCGTGAACTGATGCTCCTGGGCATGAAACAACAGATCGCGGATCGCTGATGTCGCGTTGTAGTCGATGGACCGGCGGGTCGCTTCGGCATCGGGATGGCCGCTTGCGGGAAGCGCCGCGCGGAAGCCCCGAATCCCCTCCAGATTCGCGGGAAATCCGTGTTCCGCGATCCATGTCCGAAGCCGGGTCACATTGGTTCTCGCGGCCGCGCTGTACAGCGCGATCTTCATCAGCCCGCCGGGCGCCAGGACCGAGAGCAGCGCCTTCAACCCCGCGTCCGGGTCGGCCATGTGATGCAGCACCCCGCTGCATTCGATGATGTCGAAGCGCTCCGGGATCGCCGGCAACGCCAGAATATCGGCGCGCGCAAAGCGGATCGCGCCCAGGCCCAGGCGTTCCGACATGCGCTTTGCGAAGGCGAGGCTCGGCCGGCTTAGATCGACGGCCAGGATCGACGCGCCAGCGTAGGTCATGGCGGCCTGCGCCACCTGCCGGCCGGTGCCGCATCCGGCGATCAGAACCCGTGGGTGGGCCGGCAGGGGATCGAAAGCCGGGGCGTTCGGCGCAATCTCCACGGCGATCTGCCGGAGCGGATCGACAGGCTCAAAGCGCGCAAGCGCGTTCCATCTCGGATACGGATTGTCCTCGTACTGATCCCTGACCGCGTTGGAAGTTATGTCCTTGATCGACGTCAGATCCGGGATTTCGTGCTCCAGGGCTGCTTCCCGCACCCGGTCGAGAACGAGGATATCGAGATCCTCGGCGAGCGGCGATCCGATAGAGCCGCCGGCCCCGTTGCCCACCGTCTGAGCGGTTCGACGCCAAGGAGCGGGCGATACGCGGCGAGCAGGTAAAGGTCTGCCGGCACCACCTCCTCTCCCCGTTCGATCGCCGCGGCGATCGCATCTTGCAGCGCATCCGCCCGGCGCTTCTCTTCAGCCGATTGCGCCCACAAATATTCGTTCAGCCCGCCCTGATGTGCGAGAGCCCGGATGAAATCACGGAAGACATCATCAACAGCGCCGTCAGCGGTCCGCGACAAAAGCAGACAGGCCCGCGCCCTGACGAAAAGATTTTCGAGATCGGGATCGGTGACAACCGAGTCCATCAGATGTGCGGCGATAAGACGGCCGCCCCGGCGCAGCATCGCCTCCAGATCGGCCGGCTGCATCGGCTCGCCCCCGCGCGACAGCCAGTCCTCAAGGTCCGCGCGCATCAGTGCCTGGCTGACGAGGTTGAGGCTGTTGCTCTCGACATCCCGGCTTTCAAGGCAGGCGATCACGACCGGACGCGCGGCCTCGAGCGCGTCAAGCACCGGGTCTTCCCCCAACCGGACCAGCGCCAAGGCCGCGTTCGCGAGGAGCTGCGGGGAATGCGGCGACACCGTCAGCGCCTTGCCGTAATAGATCATCGCCTCGCCGAGGAGACCAGAATCACGCAGCAAATTGGCGAGGCCGGCGAGCGCGCGCGGTTCATCGGGCGCGGCATGCAGGAGGTGTCGATAGTGGAAGACCGCCTGCGCGCTTTCGCCGATTTCGGCCATGACAGCCGTAAAATCGGCGAGCGCGTCCGTATAGTCCGGGGAGGCCAGGAGCGCGCGTCGAAGGTTCACTAGGGCCGGAGACCGTTTACCCTGGGCGAGCTCGGCGGCGGCGAGAATACGCCGGAGGCTCGGATCCGCGGGCACAAGGGCGAGCAAAGTCCGTGCATGGCGCTCCGCGGCGCCGAAATCGCTGGCGGCGACGCTTTCCGACAACCCGGCAAGCGCCAGACGAGCCGCCTCCGGGTCGACCCGCCCGGGCGCGAGACGGTCTGATGTGCCCTCGGAGGTGGCCATGGCGGATGCCTCAATCTATGTCCGGGCCGGCTCGGAGCCATGCACGATGGCGGAGTCTAGACGGATCCGGCGTCGGGCGCACGGCGGAAGCCTACGACGAAGGGTCCGCTCCAGACCGCCGGTGATGCGCCATATATCCCCGGTGCGTCGTGATGTGCCGGGCCAGATAATTGGCATCGTGCCAGACGCCCCAGATGAAGGAGGAGCCGCGCCGGGACAGCCATGGCAGGCCCAGAAAATAGACACCCGGCTCGGACGAGACGCCGCGCTGGTGCTTCGGCTTGCCATCCTTGTCGAACGCGTCGACCTTCAGCCAGCCATAGTCCACGTCGTAACCCGTCGCCCAGATGATCGATGTGATGCCCGCTGCCTTGAGATCCAGTTCCGATAGCGGTTCGCTGACGCAATCCGGAACCGGGGCGAATTGCCGGGCCTCCGGCTCCTCGGGCAGGTCGAGGCCGTTCCGCGTGACATAGGAATCGGCCTGATCCAGCACCCACAGATAGTCCGCATCACCTCTTTCAATGGCTCCGGCAAGCCCCGGCTCGAAACCCATGATGCCGTTGCTGAACGAGGCCGCCTTACCGACAAGGGTCATTCCGCGCGCCGCGAGTTCCCGGAAATCGACGGTAAAACCGCCATGGGCGCCGCTGACCGCGATCGTGACATGCTCGGTATCCGGAGCCGGCGCCTCGATATCCCAAAGACCCAGCACCCCGAGCCACCAGCAATAGTCATAGGCGCGATAGCGTCTCGGATATCGGCTGTGCGGACCGACAGACAGAAATACGCGCCTTCCGGCCCGAAGAAGTTCATCGGCGATCTGCGTCCCCGACGACCCCGCGCCGATCACCAGAACGGCGCCCTCGGGCATCCGGTCCGGATTTTTATAGGCGCTGGAATGGATCTGAAACACATCCGCCCCATCGGGGACCATTTTGGGGAAGGCCGGCCGCTGGAAGGGGCCGGTCGCGGCAACCACGTAATTCGCCTCGATCGGGCCTGTTGACGTCCGCACGTGGAAACCCGGCGCCCCCGGATTGCGCCGCACCTCCTCGACTTCGACGCCGCATCGGATCGGCGCCCCGATCCGCCTTGCATAGTCCTCGAAATAGCCGGCGACCTGATCCTTGTGCGGAAAGGCGTCGTCATGGATCCCGGAAAACTCCAGCCCCGGAAACCTGTCATGCCAGGCGGGGCCGTTGGCGACCAGCGAATCCCACCGGCCGGTCCGCCAGCGTTCGGCGATCCGGTCCTTTTCCAGAACCAGATGCGGCACGCCGCAAGCCCCGAGATGCTCGCTCATCGCCACGCCGGCCTGGCCGGCACCGACAACAAGGACCTCGACTTTTTCCGCCGGCGCCATCGCTTTCTACTGGAGCGCCGCGCAGGCGCGCTGGATGCGGGTGCAAGCCTCTGTCAACTCCTCGGTGCTCTGCGCGTAGGAGATCCTGAAATGCGGAGATATTCCATAGGCGCCGCCATGAACCACGGCGACATTTTCGCTTTCCAGAAGATAGAGCACGAAATCGCGGTCGTTCTCGATGATCTTGCCGGCGGGCGTTTTCTTGCCGATCACATCGGCGCAGCTCGGGTACACGTAAAATGCGCCCTTGGGCACCGGACAGGACAGCCCCTTGGTCTGGTTGATCATCGAGACCACCAGGTCCCGGCGATCCTCGAAGGAGCGGGCCTGCTCGGCAATGAAGTCCTGGGGCCCGGTCAGCGCGGCGATGGCGGCGGCCTGGCTGACCGAGCTTGCGGCCGAGGTTACCAGCGACTGCAGCTTGGTCATCTGCTGGATCATCGCCGCCGGCGCCGCCGCGTAACCGACCCGCCAGCCGGTCATCGCATAGGCCTTGGAAACGCCGTTGGCGGTCACCGTGCGGTCGCGCAAGGCCGGCTCGACCTGCACCATGGTCGCGAATTTCACGCCATCGAAGGTGATGTGTTCGTATATGTCATCCATGATCACGCCGACATGCGGATGCCGCAAAAGGACATCGGCGAGAGCGCGCAGTTCCGCCGCCTCATACACCGCGCCGGTCGGATTGTTCGGCGAGTTCAACAGCAGCCACCGGGATTTCGGCGTGATCGCCGCCTCCAGTTGGGCCGGTGAAATCTTGAAGTCCTGCTCGACGCCGCACGGAACGATCACCGCCCGGCCCCCGGTAAATTTTATCATGTCGATATAGGCGACATAATAGGGCGCCGGCAGGATTACCTCCTCATCGATATCGGTACCGGCCATCAGCGCGTTGAAGATCACCTGCTTCGAGCCGTTGCCGATGATGATTTCATCGCGGGTGAATTCCAGCCCGTTCTCGCGTCGGAATTTCTCGACTACCACGTCCTTCAGCTCGGCGCTGCCGCTGATGGTGGTGTATTTGGTCTCGCCACGCATGGCCGCGTCACGCGCCGCCTCGATGACATGGGCGGGTGTCGGGAAATCCGGCTGTCCGGAAGCAAGCGCGATGACGTCCACCCCCTCGGCTTTCATTTCCCGGGCGCGCTGCGACATCATCGCGCTGGGTGAGGTCTGGATGCGGTCCATATGGCGCGCGAACTTCATGGCGGAGACTTTCCTGATTGTGGACGAACACGCGGCTGACCGGCGCGGCATCGGTGAGGGTGAGCTTAAACCGGAACCGGGCGGGTTTGAAACGCCGGCTTTCACATTCCGCGCACTCAGACCGGCAGCGTTATCCGGGCTCGCAAGCCGCCCGCAGGCGCATCATCAAGCAGGAGATCTCCGCCATGGCTGCGCGCGATATCCCGCGCAATCGTCAAACCGAGGCCGGTTCCGCCGGTCTCGGGATTCCGCGAGGCATCAAGCCGGAAGAACGGCTTGAAGACATCCTCGCGCCTGGCCTCGGGAATACCCGGTCCATCGTCATCGATGGTGACCCTCACCGCCGCGTCGTCGATTTCCAAGGTAACGGTGACACTCTCGGCGTAACGTTTGGCGTTGGTTATCAGATTGGAGAGCGCGCGCTTCAGGGCCTGCGGCCTGACCTCCAGTTCGAACGCCTCGGCATCCGGCAGCGCTAGGGTCAGCGCCGATCCGTCACGCCGCTCCGCGCCGACCACGTCCGACACCAGTTCCACCAGATCGGTCAATGCCGGGGTTTCGGTCCCCTCTCCCCTGGCGAAGGCGAGATAACCTTCCACCATCCGTTCCATGTCCTGAACGTCGCTCTTCAGCTCGCCGATCTCTTCATTGTCTCCCAACATGGCGAGTTGGAGTTTCATGCGGGTCAGCGGCGTGCGCAGGTCATGGGAAACTCCGGCAAGCATCTCGGTGCGCTGGGCGAACTGGCCGCGCAGACGCTCGCGCATCTGCCGGAAGGCTTCGGCGGCCTGCCGCACCTCGGCGGCGCCCTCGGCCCGGAAATCACCGACCTCCCGGCCCATGCCGAAGGCGCGCGCGGCAATCGCAAGCCTGCGGATCGGCCGGATCTGGTTCCGCATGAAGACGATGGCGACCGCGAACAGAACCAGCGAACTGCCCACCATCCACATCAGGAAGATATAGGGAGTCGAGCTATAGAGACGCTTTTCGTGCACATCGACGCTCAACACCCCGTCGGCGAGCTGAACCTTGACCACGACCCGTCGGTTCGGATTCTCCGTATCGATCAGGAAAGGCCGGCGGACCCGTTCGTCCATGGCTTCCGCCAGCGCCGCCTCGACGCGGTCCCGGCTGTCCGAGCGAGGATCGTTGGTCAGGATCTCCGCCGGCTGATAGACGATGATCATATGCAGCAGATTGCGAGCGCGCCTGGCAAAATCATCGATCTCCTCCGGCGGCGGAAGTGGCGACATAGCATCGACCACAAAGGAAATGTCCCCCGCGAGCGTGTGCGCCAGACGCCGGGTCATCGTGTCCCAATGCCGGTCGAAGAACACGAAGGTCGAAATCGCCTGCATCAGGATCAGCGGCGTCACGATGATCAGCAGCGACCGGCCGAACAGGGTTTTCGGCAGGTAACGCTTGATACGGGGCTCCGGCTGCTCCGCAAGCCCGGACGTTCCCCGACGGCCCGCCGGATCCGTCACGGGTCGACCCTCAGGACGTAACCGCGCCCCCTGACCGTCTGCAGGTACCGGGGAAATTTGGGGTCCTCCCCGAGCTTGCGCCGCAGCCGCGTGATCTGGACGTCGACGGTGCGGATATTTCCGTTGACCACATTGGACGCCAGAAGGTCCTCGCGGCTGAGCGGTTCTCCCGGCCGTTCAACGAAGGCCCGCAGCAGCGCGGTTTCGGCCTCGGTCAACCGGACCCGCTTGGATCCCCGGAATAGATGATCGCGCGCCGGGTCGAACCGCAGATCACCGAACCGCACGAGATCGTCATTGCTCGCAGGCTCCGGTGGTTCGGAGACCCGGCGCAGGATCGTGCGGATGCGCAACAGCAGTTCGCGCGGCTCGAACGGTTTCGGCAGATAGTCGTCGGCGCCGCTCTCCAGACCGGCGATCCGGTCCTCTGGCTCTCCCATCGCGGTCAACAGCAGGATCGGCACCCGGTTCCCGCGCCGCAGATCGCTTGTCAGCTCCAATCCGGTCTCCCCCGGCATCATCACGTCCAGCACGATCAGATCGAAAGTCAGCACGCCGAGCCGCCGCCTGGCCTCGTCGGCATCCGCGGCTTCGGTCACCCGGAAGCCGTTCTCACTCAGATAGCGGTTCAGCAACGCGCGCAGACGGCTGTCATCATCGACGACCAGCACATGCGGCAGGTCGTCCGCCATGGCGGCGTCCGCCGCTATGATCCCGCTCCCCCATTTGCCGGCTTCCGCTCCGCATCGCCGGGTTTCTCGAAGCGCCAGCAATCGCCGCTGTCCATGATGCCGTGCATGACGTCCTTGAAACCCTGCACCGCCTTGGCGCCGGCGGCCTTGTACGCCCCCTGGATGCGTTTGCGTTGCTGCGCCGTCAAGGCGCGTTCGAGCGCCACGCCCTTTTCGGTCAGGCGCAGCAACCGCTTGCGCCTGTCGTCGGTGGCCATGTGCTGCTCGATATAGCCTTCCCGTACGAGCTGGCTGAGCACGCGCGAGAGGCTTTGCTTGGTGATCTTGAGAATATCCAGAAGCTGCGTGACCGTGATGCCGGGATTGCTGCCGACGAAATAGATCGCGCGATGGTGCGCGCGGCCAAGGCCGATCCCGGCAAGCATCGCATCCGGTTCGCCCGTGAAGTCGCGATAGGCAAAGAACAGCATCTCGATCGCCCGGCGCAATTCTTCCTCCCGCAAAAAATCTTGTTCGGAGGCATCTTTTACGTCAGTCATGTTGACATATTTTCCTCTGAATGTTATAGGTTATCGCAACTTCGCGAAATAATATAACCCTTGAGCATAAAATCGGGTGATTTTCGCGATTTAGCTGAGGAAAACGCTTCACAGGAAACACCGACATGTCCCTGATTCCTTTCGACGATCGTGACGGCCATATCTGGTTTGACGGCCGCATGATCGATTGGCGTGACGCCAAACTTCATGTGCTTAGCCACGGCCTCCATTATGCCAGTTCCGTGTTCGAGGGCGAACGGGTTTATAGCGGCCGGATTTTCAAGTCCCGCGAACATACCGAGCGGCTGCACAACTCGGCTCGGATCCTGGGCTTTGACATCCCCTATTCGGTAGACGAGATCGAGGCCGCAAAGCTCGAACTCGTCAAGAAGATGGGCATCGTCGACGGCTATGTCCGGCCGATTGCCTGGCGCGGCAGCAACATGATGGGCGTGTCGGCCCAGCAGGCGGGCGTGCACATGGCGATCGCGATCTGGGAATGGCCGTCCTATTTTGACGCCGAGGCGAAGAAGCACGGTATCAAGCTCGCCATTTCCAAGTGGCGCCGCCCGTCGCCGCAGTCGGCGCCGACCAACAGCAAGGCCGCCGGTCTCTATATGATCTGCACCTTGTCCAAGCATGAGGCCGAGGCCCAGGGCCTGCATGACGCTCTGATGCTCGACTATCGCGGCCAGGTCGCCGAGGCGACGGGCGCCAACATCTTCTTCGTCATGGCCGACGGCAAGATTCACACGCCGATCCCGGACTGCTTCCTAGACGGCATCACCCGGCGCACGGTGATCGGGCTCGCCAAGAAGCGCGGCTACGAGATCGTCGAACGGGTGATCATGCCCGAGGAAATGGCCAATGCGAGCGAGTGCTTCCTGACCGGGACCGCCGCCGAGGTCACTCCGGTCGGCCAGATCGGGGCGTACAAGTTCACCCCCGGCAAGATCTGCGCGACGCTTGGTGACGATTATACCGCCCTGGTCAACGGCAAGGCAGACACCGCGGTCGCTGCGGAATAACGAATCTACCTCACAAAACAAGAACGCCGCCGGCACGTCCGGCGGCGTTTTGCGTTTCGGCCCGGCGCCCTGCTCAGGCGCCGGTTTCGGCCCAATCCATCAGCTTTCCGACAAAGCCTATGCATTCGGCCATCTGGCTGACCTCGATGAACTCATCCGGCTGATGCGCCTGCTGGATCGAACCCGGGCCGAAAATGACTCCGGGGATACCGGCCTGCTGGAACAGCCCGGCCTCGGTTCCGAAAGCGACGGTTCCAGATTCATTCAAGCCGGTCAGATGCCGGATCAATTGTTCCGCGGCCGACTCGGTGTCGGGCATGAGCGGCGGTGTCACGTTCCGCAACTCGGTCTTGACGCCGGCGTGCTTCGCGACGGCTTTCAGTTTCGGTTCGATCGTCTCGGCGATGAAGGCACGCACCCGGTTTTCCAACTCGTCCGGCACTTCATAGGGAAGCCCGCGATAGCCCCAATTGAAGTGGGTGAATTCGGGAATGATGTTGTTCGCCGTTCCCCCCTCGATCACGCCGAGATCGAAGGTCGTGTAGGGCGGGTCGAAAGGACAGTCGGGATCGGCGTTCGCTTCAAGCTCATCTTGCAGATCCTCGATGAAACTGATGATGCGGGCCGCGGCCATGATCGAATTGGCGCCGCGGTGCGGTTCGCTCGAATGGCCGGGAACGCCCCGCACCGTGGTCCGGAAGGCACGCCCGCCCTTGTTGCCGCCGATGATCTTCATCGAGGTCGGCTCGCCAACGACGACCGCGCGGGGCAAGGGCAGGTTCTCGACGACGTCCTTGATCAAACCTCGAACGCCAAGACAGCCGACTTCCTCGTCGTAGGAGAACGCGAAATGGATCGGCGTCCTGAGATTGCGCCGCTTCATTTCCGGCGCCAAGGCAAGCGCGATGGCGCAGAATCCCTTCATGTCGGAGGTTCCGCGCGCGTAAAGCTTGCCGTTCTCCTGGTGCATCTTGAAGGGATCGCGGCTCCAGTCCTGCCCGTCGACCGGCACGACGTCCGTATGACCGGAAAGAACGACACCGCCGCGGTCCTCCGGTCCGATCGTCGCCCAGAGATTGGCCTTGCTACCTTCCTCATTACGGGTCAGACGGGTCGGTATGCCCAAACCCTGAAGGTAATTCTGAACGTCGTCGATCAACTCGAGATTGCTGTTCCTGGACGTCGTATCGAAAGCGACCAGCCGGTCGAGCCATTCGATAGACTGGGTCAAGGCGTCGGTCATCTTGATATGTCTCCAGAAACCAAAGTGATAGGCGCGATGCTGTCCCGACGCGACGGTTCATCGGGTCCAAAACGACGGCGCGAACAGAATCAGCACAGTAAACAGCTCAAGCCTGCCGAGCAACATCCCCGCCGACAGGAGCCATTTGGCCGCTTCCGGCAAGGTGCTGAAGTTGCCGGACGGCCCGATCGTCGCTCCCAGACCCGGCCCGACATTGCTGATCGCGGTCGCCGCTCCGGAGACGGCGGTCAAAAAGTCCAGCCCGAAGGCGGCCAGCGCCGCCGCCAGGGCCGCAAAGCTCAACATGTAGAGAAAAAAGAAGCCCATGACCGCATCGGTGACCTCTTCCGGGATCGGCTTGTTGTTGTAATGCGGAATGAACACTCCGTGCGGCAGCAGAAGCCGGCGGACCTGCACGCTGGCATTCGCGTAGAGCACCTGGAAGCGGAAGATCTTGATGCCGCAGGTTGTCGACCCCGCACAGCCGCCGACAAACATCAGCGAAACCAGGATCACCTCGGGAAATCCTCCCCAGACTTCGAAATCCGCATTCGCATAGCCAGTCCCGGTCAGGATCGAAACCACATTGAAGGCTGAATAGCGCAGGGCCTCGACCGGATTGAACCCAACCTTGACCCAATTCCAGACCGCGACGACACCGACCCCGACGACCACGATCGTCAGGAACCATTTGACCTGACTGTCACGGATCAGGGGCATCAGGTCACCGCGCACCACCCTGAGATAATAGACGAAGGGCAGGGACCCGACGATCATGCCGCCGACCACGATCCAATCGACGGTGGCGCTGTCGAAATGTCCGATCGAGGCATCGTGCGTGGAGTATCCCCCCGTGGAGATGGTCGTCATGGCATGCGCAACGGCATCGAAGCCATTGAGCCCGGCCAACCACATGGCAAGGGCGCAGAGCCCGGTCAGAAGGACATAGATCCCGAATATCCCGCCCGCCAGTTGCGCGGCACGGGGAAGCACCTTGTCAGGGGTATCGAATGCCTCGGTCTTGAAGAGCTGCATACCACCGACGCTCAGCATCGGCAGAATGGCGAGCGCCATGATGATGATGCCGACCCCGCCGAGCCATTGAAGCAAAGCCCGCCACAGCAGAATTCCCGGAGGCGCCTGATCGAGGCCCGCAATCACTGTGGAACCGGTTGTCGTGACCCCCGACATGGACTCGAAGAATGCATCGGCGATGCTGAGGTCCAATTCGCTGAACACGAAGGGCAGCGCCCCCACGACCGCCACGATCACCCAACTCACCGTGGTCAGCAGGAACGCCTGCCGGAGATTGAGGTTGGTGTGCATGCCCGTGCGCGTCGTCAGCATCAGACTGACACCGACGAACAGCGAAACGGCCGCCGAGCCGGCGAAGACCTGCCAATCCGGATTTCCGGTTGCAAGATCGGCGATCGCCGGGAGTCCCATGGCGATCGCCAGCAGGGACATCAGCAGACCGATGATAAAAAGGACTGGACCGATCGCAACCAAGAGGACTCCGATCCGCGCCGTTCAAGATTGTGTGATCATTGGGGAAAATACCGGCCAAGTCCAGGCGGGGCCAAAATCCGCACAGGTCCCGGGCTCGATCCGGACGATGGAGCGTGTCAGGCCGGGTTGCCGATCAGGCTCATGAAGTCCCTGCGCATCTCGCGATCATCCTTGAAGCACCCGAGCAGGGTCTTGGTCACCATGGTGACGCCGGGTTTATGAACGCCGCGGGTGGTCATGCATTCGTGCGCCGCCTCGATCACAACCACCACCCCCTTGGGTCTCAGGACCTCATTGATCGTATTTGCGACCTGGGCGGTGAGCTTTTCCTGGATCTGCATGCGTTTGCCGTAGACCTCCAGCACCCGGGCGAGCTTGCTCACCCCCACGACCCGGCCATCCGGCACATAGGCGATGTGAGCCTTGCCGATGATCGGAAGAATGTGATGCTCGCAAAAGGACTCCAAGCGGATATCCCGCAACAACACCATCTCGTCGTAATGTTCGGTTTCCTCGAAAGTTCGCTCAAGGATTGCGACGGGATCTTCCCAATACCCACCGAAAAGTTCCTCATACGCCTTGACCACGCGCTTGGGCGTGTCAAGCAATCCCTCGCGGTCGGGATCGTCACCGATCCACCGGATCAGCGTGCGGACCGCCGTTTCGGCTTCCTCGCGGCTTGGTTTCGCCGCCGTAAGCGCCTCATTTTGCACGCGCGATGGGTTTTCGGCGGAGCCGTGATCATCTGGCGCCATTATGTGTTCCTCTTCGCGAATTCGGACGCTTCTTTATCTTCGCAGTCCTTAACATCTTACGCAAATCCAACTTTTGGACATGCGGGCAAGCCGGCGCCTCTCCATCTGGAAAACGCCCGTCCGCCGGTTCAGTTCAGCCGGACGGATTGATGGGGGCTGTCCAGCGAGAAGGCCGGCACGGAAACATCGAACCGCGTTCCCTCCTCGCTCTCCATGCCATAGGAACCGACCATCATCCCGGAGGGAGTCTTGAGCGGCGTGCCGCTGGTGTATTCGAAACTTGCACCAGGCCGGATCACCGGTTGTTCCCCCACCACGCCGGGGCCGCGCACTTCCTGCGTATGCCCGTTTTCGTCGGTGATCGACCAGACCCGGGTCCGGAGCCGGACCACGCTGGAACCGTTGTTTTCTATCTTCACCTCGTAGGCCCAGACGTAGTGGGCCTCGGCCGGGGATGACTGATCCTCCAGATACACCGGATTCACGGTCACCTTGATGGAGTTTGTGGTCTGTTGGTACACACGCGGCTCCCCGACGGGTTTCTGTCCTCGACGCGCCGGTATCGCTCAGCCTTGCGGCCTCGTCCGTCACGGAACATCGGACACCGTTATGTGGGGGCGGGTCGCCATTGTCCATAGCAATCCGTCAACCGACCCGGTTACGTCCGTGTTCCGGCGCTATTACTCTCACTGAATCACATCTCGGTGATCCATGCGAAAGCCCCGTCCGCCGGCTCCTCGCAAGGGTGGACAGGCCTCAAGGGCTGACGGCGGTCCCCGTGGATGGCCGGCTTGTCAGACGAATTCGAAGAACGATCCGCTGCTAACGGTCGTGTGGTTGAAATCGGTAAAGGTCAGTTCGACCGAACCGCCGGAGCTGAATGTAACGAGAGTGCTGGAGGCTTTTTCGGTATAGGTCAACGTCACCCCGTTATCGACGAGGATCTTGTCGCCATCGGCGGACTTGAAATCCGAGATCGTGTCCGCGCCGAAACTCCCCCGCAGGTTGAATTGATCGGCCCCAGAGCCTCCGGCCAGGGTATCGTTCCCGAGATTGCCCCAGATCGTATCGTTCCCGGCGCCGCCGCTGATCAGGTCGTTGCCGCTGCCGCCGTACAGGATATCCGCGCCGGGACCGCCGGAAATCTGATCCGCGCCCGCATTTCCGTAGACGATGTCGGCGCCGTCGTTTCCAAACAGCGAGTCGTCTCCCTGCCCGCCTTGGATCGTGTCGGCTTCGCTTCCGCCGCTGATGGTGTCCGCATCGGCATTGCCGAACACCAGATCAGCTCCGACGCCTCCGGAGATCAGGTCGTTGGAAGCTCCTCCGTAAATCAGATCGTTGCCCACGCCTCCGAATATCGTATCGGCGCCCTGATTGCCGTATATGAGATCGATGCCGCTATTGCCGTATAGGACGTCATTCCCGTTGCCGCCAAAAAGACTGTCGGCACCGATAGCGCCGATCAGCGTGTCTTGGCCAAGGTTCCCATACAAAAGGTCGGTTCCCGCACCTCCATACAGAGAGTCGTTCGCGGCCCCACCGAACAGTGAATCGTTTCCGGCGCCCCCGCTCAACGTATCCGCGCCGGCGTTTCCGTATACCGCATCGTCGCCCGCGCCCGCGGAGACTGAATCGTTACCGCTCCCGGCATAGATCAGATCGTTGTCGTCACCGCCGTAAATTACGTCCAGGCCCTGCCCGCCGAAGATCGTGTCGCTCCCGGAACTGCCCACGACAGTGTCGTCGCCTTGGTTCCCGTATATGACGTCGTCCCCGCCGCCGCCATCGAGACTGTCGGCCGCAACGCCGGTCCCGCCGTACAGAATATCGTTGCCGTCGGCGGACGAAATCGTATCCGCGTCAGGCCCTCCGGTTATCGTGTCGATCGCCGATGTGCCGACAATGGACAATTTGTTGGAGGAGCCCAGCAATCCCGCGCCGCTGACGCTTACACCGATGGTGCTGGTAAATACGATGGATATGGTCGACGTATTGGTGATCGCATAGGCGCCGTCGAAATCAAGAACATGAGATGCGTTCGCCGACACCGTAATATTGGTGTATCCACGGCCCTCAATGCCGGCGAGGTCACCGGATGACAAAGTTCCGGACGTAATGGTGAGGGTCCCGCCGTCCGATGTAAGCGTGGTCCCCGTGGCGCTGGTCGCCGTATCGATATTGGCAGCATCACTGGTTACAGACAGGCCGTCACATTCTCGAGTTCAATCCGCACAGAGACCCTTGAAGCAAGGATCATACCAACTTTTTAATGACTTCGCTTTGCTGCGACCTGTCCATGATCTGTCCTGCTTTCCGACAATGCTGGCCTGGACAACGCAGAGGGCGAAACTCATCTCTCATCTTGCCCGGTTCATCGGTTGCGGCTAGTGTCCGGCGATCCGGCGCGGGTGTAGTTCAATGGCAGAACATCAGCTTCCCAAGCTGAATACGGGGGTTCGATTCCCCTCACCCGCTCCACGCCGCGTCTCGGAACACATCAGGCCCGAACCGCGACAACGGGTCGCGCCTCTTTAAACAACAATGTTATCGCCTTGGGACTTGAAATCAAGGACGCCACAGGTTAGGTCATTGTCACTGACCAAATTCGCTTTCCGCGCCCAAAGAATTTGCCGAGCCTGTTGGCAGGCTTCCTCGAAAAAGCAGCGCGCATGGTGTCTCCGACCGTCTCGGCCGGACCTGTTCGCGCCGGGATCGTTGGAAATGACTGCGCCTGGGGCGCCTCTCGGCGACCTCGCCTGGATTGGGAACAACCCCATGGGCGAGACATCGAGCGAGTTCGGCACCGATGCAAAAGTTCGAGACTGGAGAAAAATATGGATGACAAGCCGCTGATTGGAAGAACGATCGCCCTGATGGTCGCGAATGGTTTTGATGAAATAGAGTTCACCGAACCGCAAAAGCGCCTCATCGAGGCCGGCGCGAAGGTTACCGTGGTGTCCCGCGCCAACGGATTGGTCAATGGCTGGTACGACGGAGGTTGGGGTCATTTCTTTCCGGTCGACGCCGATCTCGCCGACACGCTGGCGGTCGACTATGACGGACTGATCGTCCCCGGCGGTATCCGGAGCGTCGAGAAAATGGCCGAGGATCCGCACGCCAAACGCATCCTCAAGGCATTCCTGCGGGCCGATATGCCAACCGCGCTGATCGGTGACGGCGCGAAACTGATGATTGCGTCAGAGGATGCCGCGGGACGCACGATCACCGGTTCCTCCCTGATCCGCGAAGCGATGGTGGAGGCCGGCGCCGATTGGCAGGATGAGGCTGTGGTGGTTTCCGGCAACCTGGTTTCCGGAACCGGCGCCGATGTGATCGACCAGATCATGGAGCGGTTTTCGGCGCTCGTCGCATCCTATAAGGGCGAAGTCAACGAAGCAGCTTGACGATGGGGCACCGCGACGGTGCCCGTCCCTAGACAACGGCGCCGGAGCATCACTCCGCGCCGTTTTTTCTTGCGCGCGGCCCAACGGCGCTGATTATAGCCCGGTCGGCGATTGTGGAGATCGGCAATGGATACGGACTTTCCGCTAACCTCCCCCTGTGTCGGGGTCTGCCAGATAAACGCCAAGACGAAATATTGTCTGGGATGCTGGCGAACCCTGCGGGAGGTTGCCCACTGGTCGCGCTATGACGACGATCAGAAGCGCGAAGTTCTGATCGCGCTGCGCGACCGTCAGGCCGAGGCGGGCGTTGACCGCCGGCGAATCACCCGGCGCCAGATGCGCCGTCTCAACAACTCCTCCGATGCATGAACCATGTGGTTTCGCAGGCAAACTGGCTGGCGGAACCTCGTCCGACAAATTGTCGCCTTTTCGAAGCAAGATACCGCTTGACGATGAAGCACGGCGCATCGATAGTGCGCCCCCAACGCATCGGTCGGACCAAGGTTCCATTGTGGGATCCTGTTTCCGGCCGTGTCGTTCTTTCGGGAGGTGAAAACACCGAAATTCACTGGGATCGACGGCGGAATAACATCCTACGGGCTGGCGCGTCACGATCCTCAATACCATAAGTCACGCCAGACCATTCCGCCCATCGGTACGTTACGGCAAGCGGGATG